>JAUWZB010000115.1 GCA_030615555.1 Dehalococcoidales bacterium | reverse complement strand
TCACCGCCCCCAGCTTTCCGACCTCAGGGAGAGCGGCTCTATCGAGCAGGACGCCGATGTAGTGGTGTTCATCTCCCGGGAGGATATGTATATCAAGGAGGATGAATGGAATACCCAGCATCCTGATGAGCCTTACCCCAGGGGTGTCGCTGACATCATCGTTGCCAAGCATCGCAATGGACCTATTGGTGAGGTGAAGTTGCGTTTTCTGGCGAGAACTGTGAAATTCGCTGATTATGAGGTGGAGCGGACGGGATGAAGCCCTTTCCTGGGTTTCCCCCAAATATACAATTTGCCGGGTTGCCTAAGCTTTTCTTTAGCGAGCTTCTGCCTTATATCGATGACATCGCTGAGTTGAAGATAACGATTCATCTCCTCCAGACACTTTACCAAAAGAGGGGCTACCCAAAATTTGTCACCCATGGGGAACTTCTCGGTGACAAGACGCTGATGAAGGGCATCGGCGAGGGAGAGGCACTTCGTCACGGCTTGGAGCACGCCATAAGCCGGGGCACGATAATTCGGTTGACTTTGGAGCGGGATGGAAAGCTTGAGGAGCTTTACTTCCTGAACACCGAGGGTGATCGGGAGGCGTGCGCCCGGATCGAGCGGGGGGAGATCGATCTGGGGGCGTTGCCGCGGAAGGAGCCCTACGCCCAAACCGGGGAGCAGCCCAATATCTTCACCCTTTATGAGGAGAACATCGGCATGCTCACCCCAATGATCGCTGAGGAGTTAAAGGATGCGGAGCGGCTTTACCCGGCATCCTGGATCGAGGAGGCCTTTAAGGAGGCGGTGAGCAGAAATAGACGACATTGGAAATACATTGAGGCCATTTTGAAGCGCTGGGATAGTGAGGGTAAGGAGCATGGAGCGCCTGGGAGAGATTCTAAAGAGGACCCCGAAAAATATTTCAAGGGAAGGTACGGACACCTGGTCAAGCGGCGAATCGACTGAGGCGGTGGCGCTGGAGTGTCCCATATGTAAGGGGGCGCGTTTTGTTCACCCCCTGCTTCCTTCGGGGCGCCCCGATTTCACTAGGGTGGTTCCCTGCCGGTGCAATCAAGGGGAGCCTGAGGAAGAGCACCTGTTGCGGCTGCGGCAAGATAGCGGAGACCTTGGCCTGAAGCTATTGCGCGATATGAGCTTCGAAAATTTTGACCCGAAGCGGGTTAATCTCCCCCTTGAGCAACAGCGTAACCTGGGGGATGCCTATAAACTGGCGCGGCGCTTTGCCGAGGAGCCGGATGGCTGGGTGGTGCTTCAGGGGCCTAACGGCTGTGGCAAGACCCATCTTGCCGCGGCCATTGGCAACTATCAACTGCGAAAGGGCAAACCGGTGTTTTTTAAGGTGGTTCCTGACTTCCTCGACCACCTTCGTGCCACCTTCAGACCCGATAGCAAGGTGACCTCTGACGAGCTTTTTGAAAGGGTAAGAAATGCGCCCCTGCTCATCCTCGATGACTTCGGGGAGCAGGCGAGCACCCCCTGGGCTCAGGAGAAGCTCTATCAGCTGATAAACTATCGCTATAATGAGCGGCTGCCTACGGTGATCACCACCTGCCTCTCCTTGGATGAGATCGAGCTTAGGATAAGCTCCCGGTTGATCGATTATAAGATGAGCACAGTTTTTGGCATCACTGTTCCCGATTATAGGGGCGATCATACTGCCACCGAGATGGGAAAGCGGCAAAACCAGCGGGTGAGGAGGGTGCGCTAGGCTATGGTGAACACCCCGGTCCTGGTACTAAATCAGAACTACGAGCCGCTCAATATCTCCCGGGTGCGGCGGGCGATGGTTCTGGTAATGCGCGGTAAGGCAGAGACGTTGGAGAATGGCTCAGGGTTGATCCACACCGCCAGTGATGCTATCCCTGTGCCCTCGGTGATCTGCCTCGTTTATCTGGTGAAGCGCCCTCGCCCGGAGAAGAAGTTAACCCGCTACGAGGTGTTCCAGCGAGATAAATATACCTGCCAGTATTGCGGCAGGGAGACCAGGGAGCTTACTCTGGACCATGTGATCCCCCGCCATAGAGGGGGGCGGCACATCTGGGAAAATGTGGTGAGCGCTTGCCGCAGGTGCAACAATCGCAAGGCGGGACGCACCCCTAAAGAGGCGGGGATGAGGCTCATCCGCCAGCCCTTCGCCCCACATGTTAGCGGTTACTATGTCCCCTACGAGTATATTCAACGGCACAACGGGTGGCAAAAGTTCCTGCCCCTGCAGCAGAGAAGCGACGAGGATTAAGCGCCCTTTTTCCTGAAGGGCCTTCCCCCCTCCCGTTTCACCTCTTCAACAGGCAGTTCCACGGTGGCCTCGCTCTCCAGCTGCACGAGCACCGTCTCCTTTAGCGGGTTTCCGCCCACCACAGTGGCGACCCCCATGGGGGTGATCACCCGCTGACCGATGAGGGGCAGCTTCTCCTTCATGGTGTGGTATAGCTCGCACTCATGGCTCAAACAGCACAGTAGCCTTCCGCAGACCCCGGAGATCTTCATCGGGTTAAGGGGCAGGTCTTGCTCTTTGGCCATTCTAATGGAGACGGGGTTGAACTCGGAGAGGTAGGTAGTGCAGCATAATGGGCGACCGCATCTGCCATAGCCTCCCAAAAGCTTTGCCTCGTCGCGCGGTCCCACCTGGCGAAGTTCAATGCGGGTTTTGCAGGTGGCGGTGAGCTCCTTCAAGAGGTCGCGAAAGTCCACCCTCCCCTCGGCGCTGAAGAATATGGTGAGACGAGTGCCATCAAGGTTGTACTCTGCGGAGATGAACTTCATGGGCAGGCCTAGTCGGGAGCTTATCTCCTGGCACTTCTCCAATGCCTCCCGCTCCTTACCCTTGAATTCATCCCGTTTGCCGAGGTCCTCTTCCTCTGCTTTGCGGAGCACCGGCTTAAGGGGCTCGGTTATCTCGCTGGAGAGCACCTGCTTCGGGGAGATGACCACCCTGCCCAGCTCAGGGCCGCGCCCGGTCTCCACCACAACCCAGTCACCCTCGTTTACCTCGATG
>JAUWZB010000068.1 GCA_030615555.1 Dehalococcoidales bacterium | reverse complement strand
CGGCGTGTTTAAGGCCTACACCACCAGGGTGGGCAGCGGTCCCATGCCCACGGAGCTCTTGGATGAGACGGGGGAGCTGATTCGGGAGCGTGCCCATGAGCGTGGCACCACCACCGGGCGCCCCCGCCGCTGCGGCTGGTTCGACGCGGTGGTCGGTCGCTTCAGCGCCCGCATCAATGGCTTCTCCTCCTTGGCCCTCACCCGCCTCGACATCCTCGATGTCCTACCATCGCTCAAGATTTGCACCGAATACAAACTGGACGGGAATACCTTGCAGAATCCCCCCTCAAACTCTAGCCTCCTGGCAAAATGCGCGCCGCTCTATGAGGAGCTTCCCGGCTGGCAAACCGACATCAGCGGCATTCGCCGCGTTAAGGATTTGCCAAAACAGGCTCGCACCTATGTGAAGAGGATGGAGGAGCTATTGGGCTGCCCCGCAAGCATCATCTCCGTGGGGGAGCGGCGGGAGCAGACTATAATGGTGAGCGAACTCCTATAGGGCAGTGGGCATTGTCGCTGTAGTGGCTCGACCCTATAATAAATGTTATGCGTTTCCGCTAACCTCTTCAGGAGGAGTGAGATGAAAGTAGAATACGTTCACCAGGAATTGGGTAAGGAAGTGACTGCCCTGGCGGGGTACTATACTCCGCTTGATGAGCACAGGCTGGAGCACAATGGGAAAGAGGTGCTGTGTGTGACCGGACTATCGGTGATCGAATCCAGTTGCTGCGGCACCGGTGGCTGTGCCTACGCTATTGTGCCTGGATACGTGGTAAGCTGGAAATTCAGGGAAAACGAAGCAGGCCTGCCTGTATCAGAGGTTGAGCCTGTTGCCGATAAGGCAACGCGACAAGAAATTGCGGCAATTCTCAAGGAGAGGAAATTCGTCGGGAACATAGAATTTTGGTAGCATACCGGCGCATTTGCGATTGCATCGCTGCCTCGATACCACAGCTCAGACTTTCAAGTCAATGCTGTAGTTTTTGAGTGTCGCCTCGATCACGGCTGCTGACTGCTTATCGGGCTCGGTGAGTGGCAGGCGGGGCTGGTCCACCCGAAAGCCCGCATAGTTCAGGGCGTATTTGATGGGGATCGGGTTGGAGACGATGAAGAGGGTGTTTATCAGTGGCAGCAGGCGATGGTGAATCACCGCCGCCTCGCTCATCTTGCCGCTAACCAGCTTCTCGATCATTTCCCGCATCTGGCCCCCAACAAGATGGGAGGCCACGCTGATCACCCCATAGCCCCCCAGGGCGAGGACGTGGAAGGTATCGCTATCGTTGCCACTGTAGACCAGGAAATCCTTGCCGGTACCATCAAGGATTTTAGCGATCTGATCCAGGTTACCGCTGGCCTCCTTGATACCCACGATGTTATCGATCTTGCTCAGCCTGATCACGGTATCGGGGGCCAGGTTGGTGACGGTTCGACTGGGCACATTATAGAGGATGCAGGGCAGGGTGGTGCCCCCGGCGATGGTCTTAAAATGCTCGAAGAGCCCTTCCTGGGTCGGCTTATTGTAATAGGGGACCACCAGCAGTATGGCATCCACGCCGACCCGCTCCGCCTCTCTGGTCATCTCCAGGCCCTCCCGGGTGCAATTGCTTCCTGTGCCGGCCACCACCGCCCCTCGCTCCCCCACCGCTTCCTTCACCGCGGCGAACAGCCGGAGTTGCTCCTCATCGGTGAGCGTAGGGCGTTCCCCCGTGGTGCCGGCAACCACCAACCCGTCGCTCCCTGAATCCAGGAGAGCCAGGGAAAGTCGCTTCGCCTGCTCATAGTCAACCCGGCCTTCGGCGTCGAAGGGGGTTACCATAGCGGTGAGTAATCTACCAAGCTCAGCCATTATATCCAGCTCCTTTCGATCATGGCCTCAGCGATCTGAACGGCATTAAGGGCCGCTCCTTTTCTGAGGTTATCGGCAACGACCCACATGGCCAGGCCACAATCGTGGGAAGCATCCCGCCGGATGCGCCCCACGAAGACCTCGTCTGATCCCGCTACGGACCAGGGCTGGGGATAGAGGCTGATATTGGGGTCATCGAGCACCTTGATCCCAGGGGCCTCGGCGAGGATGCGCCGCGCCGCATCGGAGGACATCGGTTCGCTAAACTCGATATGGACCGCCTCACTGTGACCGATGAATACGGGGACTCGCGCACAGGTAGCCGAAATAGCGATGTCATTGGCATGCATAATCTTCCTGGTCTCCTCCACCGCCTTCCACTCTTCCTTAGTATAGCCATTGTCCATAAAGAGGTCGATCTCAGGTAGTATGTTGAAGGCGATCTGGTGGGGGTAGACATGGGGCACCACGCTGCGCCCCTCCAGCACCTGCCTGGCTTGCTCGCCCAGTTCCTCCAGGGCAGCGGCACCGGTGCCCGACACCGCCTGGTAGGTATCCACGATGACCCGCTTGATGGGATTGACCTGGTGTAGGGGGTAGAGGGCCACTACCAGCTGAATGGTGGAGCAGTTTGGGTTGGCGATGATCCCTTTGTGCTCCTTTATATCCTCGGCATTGACCTCAGGAACCACCAGGGGGACCTCGGGATCCATCCTGAAGGCCGCGCTATTATCGATGACCACCGCGCCGGCGCCCGCCGCGATCGGTGAGAAGTGATTACTGACTTCAGCGCCCGCGGAGAAGAGGGCGAGATCCACCCCCTCAAAGGAGTGGGTGTTGGTCTCCTTCACCTCCACCTCTTCATGATTTACCCTGAGCTTCCTGCCCGCGGAGCGGTCCGAGGCAAGGAGGCAAACGGAGCTCATGGGGAAATTGCGCTGCCCCAGGACCTTGATAAACTCCTGTCCCACCAGTCCTGTGGCGCCCACAATGGCAACATGGAATCCCTTCATCACCATCTCCTACAGGCCCAACAGAGTTTCTAGGCCGTAAACGAGTTCTTTAACCGCGACCACATGTTTTATTGCCGTGACCACCCCGGGCATAAAGGACTCACGGCTAATAGAGTCATGGCTTATGGTTAGCGTCTGACCCGCTGCCCCCAGGATCACCTCCTGATGGGCCAAAAACCCGGGAAGACGCACGCTATGCACACTGACCCCCGCAAGCTGCCCTCCGCGGGTGCCGGCGAGGCTCTCCTTCCCTAGCGCAGGATACTGAAAGGGCTTTCCCCGTGCCGCCACCATGGCCTGTGCGGTGGCCAGGGCGGTGCCCGATGGGGCATCGGCCTTCCCTTCATGATGCTTTTCGATGACCTCGGCATAATCGAAATATCTGGCTGCCACTTTTGCCAGATGGATCATCAATACCGCCCCCAGAGAGAAGTTTGGAGCCACCACCGCGCCAACATCGCCCTCGCGACTTAATCTTCCGATCTCGTCAATATCCTCTGATGAGAGGCCGGTGGTCCCGATAACCAGATTAACGCCATGCTTAGCGGCGAGGCGCACCGCAGGCATGGTCGCCTCTCGGATGGTGAAATCCACCATCACATCGGGTCTCGTGCGGGAAAGGATCGTCTCCAGCTCTGAAGAGAAAGGGATCTCCCCGGAGCCATTGGGAAGGGACAGGCGCTCTCGCTCCGCCTTTAGATCCACGGCGCCCACCGCCTCAAGCTCCGCATCGGAGCACAAGGCTCGCAACACCTCGCTCCCCATCCTCCCCGCCGCACCATGAACGATAACCTTTATCACCGCTGGATTAGACCTCGCTGCTGCTCATCGCTACCCCTTGAGGGGCTTCCCGCCTCTATCCGGATAACGCCTCGGCGGTCCAACCCTGGGTCTGCGCGCCATATCACTACGCTGAGAGCGGCGGCCCTGAGGTTCCCCGGGAAAGCCTGACGCCCTGGCGTCCTTCACTCCGGACACATTCGATGGCTCCTGAAATACGGCGCGGCGGGAGAGGTTTATCCGCCCCATGCGGTCGATCTCGGTGACCTTCACCATGATCTCATCGCCCACCTTGACTACATCCTCCACACTGGGCACGCGGTAGTCGGCAAGCTCACTGATATGAACCATCCCCTCCTTGCCGGGGAGGATCTCCACAAAAGCGCCAAAACTCATCACCCGGGTTACCCTCCCGGTATAGGTGCCGCCGACCTCCACGTCCTTTGTCAGGCTCTCGATGATCTTGATCGCCTTTTGTGCGCTCTCCTCATCGGTGGAGCCGATGATTACGGTGCCATCGTTATCGACGTCTATGGTAGTCTTGGTCTCCTCGGTGATCGACCTGATCGTCTTGCCCCCGGGGCCGATGACGGTGCCGATCTTATCGGGTTCGATGATTATCTTATACATCCTGGGGGCGTATTTATTGAGCTCCGGGCGGCTGGAGCCTATGGTTTGGCTCATCCTATCGAGGATGAAGCGGCGGGCATCACGCGCCTGGTTTAGCGCCCGCTCGATAATCTCATAGGGGATACCTTTGAGCTTGATGTCCAGTTGGAGGGCGGTGACCCCCTCAGCCGTCCCCGCCACCTTGAAATCCATATTGCCATAGGCGTCTTCCAGCCCCTCGATATCGGTGAGCAGGACATATTTGTCATCCTCAGCGACCAGTCCCATGGCCACCCCGGCCACCGGGGTCTTGATGGGAACGCCGGCATCCATCAGTGACAGGCTGCTGGCGCAGACGCTGGCCATGGAGGTCGAGCCGTTGGAGGAGAGGGTCTCGGAGACCAGGCGGATGGTATAGGGGAAGTCCTCCTCATTGGGAATTACTGGAGCAAGCGCCCTTTCCACCAGGGCACCGTGTCCGATCTCCCGCCGCCCCGGACCGACAATACGCCTCACCTCACCGACGGAGTAGGGTGGGAAATTGTAGTGATGCAGGAAGCGCTTAGTCTCCTCCGGACTAATGGTATCGATGAGCTGCTCCTTTCTTCCCGGGCCCAGCGTGGTGGTGGTCAGTATCTGTGTGCCGCCGCGGGTGAACAGCCCTGAGCCATGGGTACGGGGCAGAAAGCCGACCTCACAGGCGATGGGGCGAACCTCGCTCAGCCCGCGGCCGCCGACGCGAGACCCCCGCTCCAGGATTTGCGACCTCACCTCCCTCTTCAACAGGGATTCGAGGGCGGCGGCGACCTCTTGCGGAGTGAACTTTTCCTCCAGCTTCTGGTAAAGCTCCTCTTCAATGGCGGCGAGGGCCTCCTTACGCTCCTCCTTTGTCTTATTGATTACCTCATCAAGACGGCTCTCGGTAATGGCGGAGACCGCTTCCTCAACCTCAGGGTTGATCTCGCTGGGGGTGAAATCCATCTTGGGCTTGCCGCAGGCCTCGCGAAGTTGCTGTTGTAGCCTGATGATCTCCAGGTTCGCCTGCTGCCCAAATTTGATGGCCTCAAGGATCAGCCT
>JAUWZB010000064.1 GCA_030615555.1 Dehalococcoidales bacterium | reverse complement strand
GAGAGAGCTCGATTCCTCTGAAGATTGTTGCCCCTGGATAATTTGGATACCACGAGAAGGAAAACCTTCTTACGATAAGCTAAGAAGCCACTGCCCTTTCCCCATAAGGAACCAAAGGGATGACGAAGTATATCTTTGTGACCGGCGGCGTAGTTAGCTCGGTGGGGAAAGGCATCACTGTCGCCTCTATAGGGAGGATCTTGAAGAGCCGCAACATCTCGGTCTCCGTTCAGAAGCTGGATCCATACATTAATGTCGATCCGGGGACGATGTCTCCCTATCAGCATGGTGAGGTCTTCGTCACCCAGGATGGGGAGGAAACCGACCTCGACCTGGGTCACTACGAACGCTTCATCGATACCAACCTTACCGCTTCCTCCAGCGTGACCACAGGGCAGATTTACAGCTCGATCATCGCCAAGGAGCGGCGGGGGGATTTTCTGGGCGGCACCATTCAGGTGGTGCCTCATGTTACCAATGAGATAAAGCGCCGTTTCAGCGAGGTGGCCAGAGAGAGCGAGGCGAGCGTGGTTATTGTCGAGGTGGGGGGCACGGTAGGCGACATCGAGGGGCTCCCCTTCCTTGAGGCCATCCGCCAGATGAGGAGCGACGTGGGGCGGGAGAATGTCCTTTATGTTCATGTCACCCTCCTTCCCTACCTCTCCTCTACGGGAGAGTTGAAGACCAAGCCCACCCAGCACAGCGTTAATGAGCTCAGGCGCATCGGCATCCAGCCAGATGTTATTGTATGCCGCAGCGATCAGCCCATCACCGACGAGGCCAGGGACAAGATTGCCCTTTTCTGCGATGTCGATCGGCGGGCCGTGGTGCCCCTGCTCACCCTGCCCGTAATCTATGAGACTCCCCTCGTTCTTGAGGAGGCGGGCTTGGGGCAACTCATTGTGGAGATGCTTCATCTACCCAACATAAGCGTGGACTTCAGCGAGTGGCGACATCTTGTGGCGCAGATGAAGGAGCCTAAGGAGCCGGTCACCATCGCCATTGTGGGCAAATATGTGGAGCTACGCGATTCGTATATCTCGGTTAAGGAGGCGCTGCGCCACGCCGCAGTCTATCATGACCGGGATATAGAGATCCATTGGATTCATTCGGAGGATCTGGAGAGGGATGGCGATAGTTTGCTACGCTCCGTTCAAGGGATCGTGGTCCCAGGCGGCTTCGGCGTTCGAGGCATTGATGGGATGGTGATCGCCGCCAAATATGCCCGGGAGAACAAAATCCCTTACCTGGGGCTATGTCTGGGGATGCATACTATGGTTATTGAGTATGCCCGGCATGTGCTAAACTCCCCTGAGCCCAATTCAACCGAGTTTGACCTAGAGACCCCCTATCCGGTGATCGACCTGCTTCCGGGGCAGTGCCAGGTGAAGGAAAAGGGGGGGACGATGCGGCTGGGCAGCTATCCATGTCATCTGGTAACGGGGACGAGGGCTGCTTCAGCCTATGGGGAGCAGGTAGTCTATGAGCGCCATCGCCATCGCTTCGAGTTCAATAACGATTTTCGGGAGACATTGGAGAAGGCGGGGATGGTTTTCAGCGGTCTCTCTCCAGAGGGGAAGCTGGTGGAGATCGGCGAGCTTCGAGACCACCCCTTTATGATGGGATGCCAGTTTCACCCGGAGTTCCGGTCGCGCCCCAACCGCCCTCATCCCCTGTTCCGTGATTTCGTTGGGGTCGCGAAAGGGGTGCTCCGCGAGGGGGCTCAGCCACCCTTGCCTATAGTATAATTTCACCCTCACCCTATCCCTCTCCCGTCGAGGGAGAGGGAATATACTATAAAATGTGATTGCGAGGACCCCGACTTGTCGGGGGGGCAAAGCAATCTCAGGGCAAGACTGAGGTTCGAAAAAAGGCGGTAACCAGGAAGCCTGGATTGCCTTATAGAGCCAGATCAGCCCAAAGGAGAGAAACGTAAAGTTCGAAAAGAGATGCGCATCTTTCTTGATACGGCAAACATAGAGCACATCCGCCATGCTGCCAGGCTGGGGGTCATCAGTGGCGTGACCACAAATCCCACCCTGGTTGCCAGGGAAGGGGCAGGTGACTTTAAGGCAGCGATCCTTGAGATCTGCTCCATCGTTCCCGCCGTCTCCGTAGAGGCGCTTAGCCTGGATGCCGAAGGGATGAAACAGGAGGCACGGAAGCTTTCCTCCTGGCATGAGAACATCGTGGTCAAGATCCCGGTATCGGAGGCTGGGCTTGAGGCAATAAGCGTGCTCTCTCGGGAGAACATAAAGACGAATTTCACACTTTGCTTCTCCACAAATCAGGCGCTTCTCGGTGCCCTTGTGGGGGCCACCTATGTCAGCCCCTTTGTGGGGCGGCTCGATGATGTGGGTCATCAGGGGATGGAGGTGGTTGCCGATGCGGTGGAGATCTTTAGTCGTTATAATCTTCCCACCCAGGTGATTGCTGCCAGCCTCCGTCATCCCCTTCACATCATCGCTGCGGCCAAGGCGGGGGCTCACGTTGCTACCGTCCCTTACAGCGTGTTGATGCAGATGATTCGTCATCCCCTCACCGATATCGGCATCGCCCGCTTTGCGGAAGACTGGAAGAAGGTGGTGAAACAATGAATATGAATATTACGGAACTGGAAACGAAGTCGCGTGAGGAGCTGCTGGAAATAGCCAAGGGACTGGGCATCTCTGGCTATACCGCGCTGAAGAAGCAGGATCTGGTCTTGAGGCTTCTCCAGGCAAGCACCGAGCTTCAGGGGAATATCTTTGGTGGCGGTGTGCTGGAGGTCGTGGATGAAGGTTACGGTTTCCTGCGCCAAGACAACCTCAGGCCTGGGCCCAGCGACGTTTACGTCTCCCAATCCCAGATTCGGCGCTTCGGGCTGCGGACTGGCGACACGATCACCGGTCAGATGAGGCTGCCCAAGAACGGGGAGAAATACTATAGCCTGTTGCGCATCGAGGCGGTCAACGGTATCGACCCGGAGCAGGCAAAGAACCGCCCCCATTTCAATTCCCTGACCCCGATCTTTCCCGACAGGTTCATCAACCTGGAAACCTCCCCCGCCAATCTCGCCACCCGCCTGTTGAACCTGATCGCTCCCGTTGGTCGCGGGCAGCGGGGGCTCATCGTCTCCCCACCCAAGGCAGGGAAAACCATGCTCCTCAAGCACATCGCCAATGGCACCACTGCCAACTACAACGATATCCATCTCATGGTCTGCCTCATCGGGGAGCGCCCCGAGGAGGTCACCGATATGAGGCGCTCAGTGAAGGGGGAGGTGATTAGCTCCACCTTCGACGAGCCGGTGGAGGCCCACACTAAGGTAGCTGAGCTAGCCCTGGAGCGGGCCAAGCGCCTGGTGGAGAATGGGAAGGATGTGATGATCCTCCTCGATGGCATCACCCGCCTCACCCGTGCCTACAACCTCGCCTTGCCCTCCAGCGGTCGCACCCTCTCCGGAGGCATCGACTCGGTGTCCCTCTACCCCCCAAAGCGCTTCTTTGGCGCGGCCCGCAACACAGAGGAAGGGGGCTCACTAACCATTATTGCTACCTGCATCATCGATACCGGGAGCCGAATGGACGAGGTCATCTATGAGGAGTTCAAGGGGACGGGGAATATGGAGCTTCATCTCGACCGCAAGCTCGCGGAGCGCCGCATCTTCCCCGCCATGGACATCCAGCGAAGCGGCACACGCCGTGAGGAGCTACTGCTGGAGGAGAACACCCTGCAAAAGGTGTGGCTGCTCCGCCGAATGGCGAACCTGGTAGCCACCAACTCCCAAAGTCCCACCGAGGCTACGGAGCGAGTTCTGGAGAGGTTAGCGAAGACCTCATCCAACACTGAGTTCCTTGCCACCCTGGCCAAGGAGATGTAACCGTGAAGTCTAAGGGGAGTCCCCCGATATAATCGGGGGCGGGGGTCTGGGGGTGTCCCCCACCTTTATTTTCTACCCCCTCTCCTTTGAGGAGAGGGGGCCAGGGGGTGAGGTATTTGGATATATGTAATAAGAGGCTGAATATCTGAGGCCTTCACCTGTTCACAAAGATGAGTGACAAACGAAAGGAGATGAATGGGTTACAGACAAAACGGAAGAAAGGAGACGATGGGCCATCACGCTGTACAGAGACAAAGCTCGATAATAGCAAGATCCCAAGGAGTATTATTACGATAAGGTCTTCTTGTCCACCGGGGCTGGGCCAGTGAGCGGCCTGCTGCAATCGGCCTCTATAGCTGGGGGCTATACCTTTCTCCCCCTACTTGACAACAGCACTGCCTAGTGTTATTCTAATCCAACTTAAAACTTGCATTTGCGACTGAGCTGGTGTGTTGTGAGCTTAAAAGCGCAGTTTTCAGCTTCACAGGGTGGTAAATATAGAAGAAAGTATTATGTTTCTAACACGATATACGATAATGCGTATCCTCAAGTGAAGGCAAACCGCGAGAAATCGCGGGAGGCAAAGCCACGGGCCTAAGGTTAGAGGATTCAGCTATGACGGACGGGCTGCCGAAGAATGACTCAATTCAAGCCTTTCTCGGGTGAGGAAGGCTTTTTATATTGGGCGTTATCGATGAAGACATGCTTGGCCTATGGGCATACGGAGAATGTTCTTGGTAGAGTAGTTTCGCCTTAAAATCCTTGAAAAGGGGGTGATGGTAGCGGATATGACAGGAGAGCGGTCAGGATTAGAGTGAATTAAGGAGGTTTATAGAGATGAATAGAGCGATGAAAGGGGCCATTATCCTGTTACTTGCCTCTCTAGTAATGGCGGGAGTGAGTTGCGGTCCGTCGGAAGAAGAGATAAAGATAGGGGTAATTGGCCCGATGGATTACATACAGGGCGAACACCACTGGTACGGAGCTCAGATGGCAGCCGAGGAGATAAATGCTGCAGGCGGCATAATGGTAGGAAACGAGTCGTACCAGATAAAACTGGTCCAAATCGACTCCAATGAAATAATCAGCCCTACAGATGCCGTCACTGCAATGGAAAGGTTGATAACTGTTGACGAGGTGGACTTTGTAGTTGGTGGCTTCAGGAGTGAGTCCGTAATTGCGATGCAAGAGAAGGCCATGGAGTACGGGATGATTTTCCTCGGTTGCGGTGCCAGCGACAACTTGCTATGTGAAAATGTGGCCACGGATTATGAAAAGTACAAGTACTGGTTCAGGGTCAGCCCAGTAAATGGCACTAGCCTTACTACCATCAGTTTCATGCTTGCAGGAATGGTGGCCCAGGAAGTTGGTGCGCTTGGGGTGGCGCCAAAGGTGGCCATATTGGCCGAGAACATGGTGTGGGCGGATCCCCTAGTTGCGGCTGCTGAAGCGACCTTTCCTGGCATGGGTCTGGAGGTAGTCGGGACATGGCGGCCTTCCCAAACGGCTAC
>JAUWZB010000053.1 GCA_030615555.1 Dehalococcoidales bacterium | reverse complement strand
ATCGAGGCGAAATACGAGGGCTATATTGAGAAGCAAAGGGGTGAGGTGGCGCGCATGTCGAGGCTGGAGGCGAGGCACATCCTCATGAGGTTTGACTACGATTCTATTTCCGGTTTGCGCTATGAGGCGCGTCAGAAGCTGAAGAGGCTTCAGCCAGCGACGCTGGGGCAAGCATCCCGCATCGATGGCGTTACCCCCGCCGATGTGGCGATCCTGATGGTGCACCTGGAGAGGGTGAGAGCAAGGGCATGAGCGAGGAGATAGCAGACCTCATCCTCTATAACGCCAAAGTTTTGACCCTGGATGAGCAAAGGACAAGGGCCGGCCTTGTCGCGGTCAAGAATGGGAAGATAATCTGGGTTGGCGATAACGATGACCGGAAAGAGCTTAAAGCTGGAAGGAGAATCGACTGCCAGGGAAAGACCCTGATTCCCGGCTTCAATGATGCCCACTGCCACATCCTCGCTTTCGCCTCAAGCCTCCTAAGCGTCGATTGCTCGCCTTTTTCGCTCTCCCCACCCTCTGCGGTCTCCTCCATCGCGGATATCAAGGCTCAAATTCGAAAGCAGGCGCAACAGCTCCCCCAGGGCAGCTGGATCAGGGCTACGGGATATAATGAGTTCTATCTCGCTGAGAACCGCCACCCCAACCGCGATGACCTGGACGAGGCAGCACCCCATCACCCGGTGAAGCTGGTGCACCGCTCCGGGCACGCCTGTGTGCTCAATAGCCTGGCCCTTTCCCTTGTCGGCATCTCCAAGGAGTCGCCAGAGCCACCGGGCAGGGTGATCGAGAGAGATCTGGATTCAGGGGAGCCCAATGGCATCCTCTATGAAATGAATTCTTATATCGAAGCCTTGGTGCCACCCTTGTCGGACGATGAGTTCGAAAAAGGGGTCAGACTAGCCAATAAGGAATACCTATCGCAGGGCATCACCTCCCTTCAAGATGCCACTGCCCATAACGGGCTAGGCGAGTGGCGCACCCTGCAAGGATTCAGGGAAAGGGGATCTCTGGTGCCCAGGCTATCGGTGATGATGGGCATCCAGTCCCTGGGGGAACTTCAGGATAACGGTTTTTCGCTCTCCCCACCATCCTCGCCCCTTCCGCCCCGCTATGGCGATGACGGGATGCGCCTTGGGGCGCTGAAGATAGTCTTGAGTGAGGCCAGGGGCCCCCTTCATCCCAGCCAGGAGGAGCTTGAGGAGAGGGCGCTTCAGGCACACCGGGCCGGCTATCAGCTAGCACTTCACGCCATCGAGGAGGGCACCGTGGCGGCTGCGGCGAGGGCCCTGGAGCATGCCCTGGATCAAATCGCGAGAGGGGATCATCGCCACCGCATCGAGCATTGCGCGGTATGCCCACCACACCTGCTCAAGAGATTAAAGGATGTCCAGGCTATCGTAGTCACCAACCCAGCTTTCATCTACTACAGTGGCGAAAGGTATCTGGCAACAGTATCCCAAGGGCAAAAAAAGTGGCTTTATCGCATCGGCTCATTCTTAAAGAATGGCCTAATGCCAGCCGCCGGCTCCGACAGCCCCGTGGTGCCTGTTTCCCCGCTTGTGGGCATCTATGCCGCAGTCACCAGGAGGACGGAGGGCGGCGAAGCGCTGCTTCCCCAGGAGCGGGTCTCGCCCGTTGCAGCCCTAAAGATGTATACCCAGGACGCCGCCTACGCCTCCTTCGATGAGGGGGTAAAGGGCTCCCTTGCAGTCAGTAAACTGGCCGATTTCGCTCTCTTAAGCGCTGACCCCACTCAGGTGCCACCCGAGGAGATAAGAGGGATCCGGGTGGAGATGACCATAGTTGATGGCAGGATTTCATGGCAAGCTTGATTCTTTTCGTTCTTTGACCTAAAATATAATTGAAATGCCTATATACGAATATATTTGCCCCAGTTGTAACGCTAGGTTCGAGCGGCGGCGCTCCTTCAGTGAGGCCGGTGAGGATGTCTCGTGCCCCAAGTGCCAGACCCCGGCCAGGAAGCTGTTCTCCTCCTTTGCCGCCCTCTCCAAGAGCGAGGGTGGCGAGGTTAGCTCGATAATGGGCGATACCTGTAGCACCTGCCCGGCCACCAGCTGCGACACCTGCAATATAGGCGGTTAACCCCTCGACCTTCTCCCTCGGAGCATAAAAAAGCCTCCAATGCCACCGAGCACGATAGCTTCCACCACTACTGCCCCAACAATGAAAAACGCGGCATCAGAGAAGAATCCTTCAGGGAACATCTGGGGGAGGTAACCTGAAAGTATCCAGGAATCGGCGCTGAAGAAAAGGCGGTGAAAGGCAAGGAAAAGCCACTGGAAATTGACCAGCGCCACGATCCCAAAAACGATGAGCAAGGCTATGGTAAGGATGCCGCCTCCGACTGCCATCTTCGCCAGTAAGGGCGCAAAACGCCTCCGTTTCAAGAGGAATCCCCCGATAAGGAAGGCGATAATGTAGCCAAAGGCGGCTTCCTGGAGGTGATAGTTAATCCCGATGAGACCTCTGACATCCTGGAGGTGGGTGACCTCGCGCTCGTTAAATATGTCCAGCTCAGCGCCCTTCTCCCCTGAGTTGAAGTAGCGGATCAACCCCAGTGCCACCCCACGCAGTTCCTCATCGCTGAAGCCCGTTTCCTCGCTCACGTCGTATTTAGCGAAGCCATACTCGTAGAGCCGCACCTCGTTGACCGCCCAGGTCAGGTGGCTGGTCATTAGAAAGATCGGGATGCAGAGAATGAAGAGACCTACCGCAAGGGCACCGAGAATTCTCCAGGGCTTCTTTTCGGCCACGGCCACATACTAACGAAGCAGGCTTCGGCTTGTCAATTCAGGGGCTTTGTCTGTATAATTCGAGCGAAGGCGGTCTTGAGAAAGGGGTATAACTTGGATAGCTTTGATACATTGGTAGATATTATCGCCAGGCTGCGCAGCCCCGATGGTTGCCCCTGGGATCGAGAGCAGACCCATTCCTCCATCAAGGGCAACCTGCTGGAAGAGGCCTACGAGGCCTTGGAGGCCATCGATGAAGGGGACATAGCAAAGCTCCGTGAGGAGCTTGGCGACCTGCTGATGCAGATCGTGCTTCACGCCCAGATGGCCAGCGAGGACAAGGATTTTGAGATCGGTGATGTCATCCGCGGCATAACCACCAAACTAATTCACCGTCATCCCCACGTCTTTGGTGATGCCAGCGCGAAGGATGCCCAGCAAGTCATCGCAAACTGGGAGGAACTCAAACGGGAGGAGGGCAAAGGTTCTCTTCTTAGCAGCCTCCCCAAAGAGATGCCAGCCTTAGCCTATTCTCAGGCGATCCAGCGCCGCGTCGCCCGCGTGGGCTTCGATTGGGAGGATGTAGCGGGCGTTATCGAGAAGCTGGCCGAAGAGGTAGCGGAATTCAGGGAGGCAACTGAGCACCAGCAGAGGGTGCGGGAGTTTGGCGACCTTTTATTTACCCTGGCCAACATCGCCCGCCGCCTCGACATCGACCTTGAGGCCGCGCTGCGTCGGGCAAACGAGCGCTTCTATCGTCGTTTTTCGTATATGGAGGAGGTTTGTAAAAAGAGGGGTGTTTCGCTCTCCAGCCTGTCCCTGGAGGAGCAGAACGCCTTATGGGAGGAGGCGAAGCGGGGGGAGTCCGAAAAAGAGGGGAAGCGGGAGCTAAAGGACTAAGAAAAAGCCCGAAGCGCCGCCTCTGGGAACAATGGGTTGGCACTAATATGACGACGTAGCGCTGGCAGCGATAGGATGGAAAAGAGCGAAAAAGTGAAGAAAAGTAAGGGCTACCTGGTAGTCTGCATTATCTGCTACGTCATCACCTTCCCCCTCATTCCCCTCTATCTACTGATTGACCGTTGGGAGCGGAGAAAGGCGCAGATGCTTTTCGAGAAGTTGGAGCAAGGCCACCAGCCTGGCTACTGGGATAAGTTAACCTTGAAGTGCTGGAAGAGGTGTTGAGGAAAGGGTCAACCAGAGGACCTGAAGATGTCTGCTACCCTCAGGGAAGCGGTGGAGCTAGCTCAAACCTGAACCTATTCCATTCCCTCTTGAACTCTTCCCAAGCATGCTGCCACTCCTCTGAGCCAGGCTCCATCTCCCCTTGCCACTGGGGCAAGAACTCCTCCCAGTCAAGCTCAAACTCCTCCCAGGCATCCCTTAAGCCTTCGCCCCTGCCAACCGCCTCACTGGCCTCATCAAAGCCCTTCATTGTCCTGAGCCTAGCGTTCTGGATGGCGCTACTCGCTTGATCGGGGACTGTCGCCAGGACTTGATCAAAGACAAGAAGGAGTCTCTCGCGGGCCTGCTCCAGGAGAGCCTCGACATCTTCAGTTTCGCCGGCTGCCTCCATAAATGAGGCGAGATCTTCATCATAGTCCTCGAGCAATTCGGCGACCTCATCCATCCTTCCCGCCTGGGCCATTTCAGAAACCTGATTCATTCTTCGAGCAGCATTTTCCAAATGGGCTCGCGCCATCAAGCGGCACGCCCTCTCGAGACCTTGTATTGAGGCGTTAATGGCATATCGGACAGCATGTCGGGCCTCTACCTGTACCTGGTTACATACTATCTGTAGTACCTCTTGGTGATGGGCAAGTCTCTCCTGGAACCTAGCTAGCAGACCTGACGCGTTACCGCCCTGCTCTATCCGCTGCTCAGCAAAATCAAGCCCCCGCTCCAGGTTATACCGATACCTTTCCATCAAGCGCTCGACGAACCTACTCCTATCCTCCGGTAACCTTGAGAGTTCCTCAATGCGAGTATCGGCGATCTGCAGGTGGGTCTCTGCCTTAGTCTCGTCAGAAAAGGCAAAGAATAACCTGGCATCCTCAATGAGTGTCTTCTCCGGGTAGAGGATATCACCTGGTAGGGCATCCTGCGAAGCGTAGGCCGTGCCCCCTCCTGTAGCCGCTACGGCTAAGACGATTGCTAGAATGATGGCTGCCATTTTGAACCTCCTTTCCCTGGTAAAAGGGTCTCTCATTAATGAATAACGCAGCCATCGCTCTTTTGTTACAGGTTGCTCTACATGAATCTGGGCCAGCAGTCTAGCCCGTGCCCTCGCCTTGAAGGCGGGTGAGGGGCTGATGTCAGGTGGAGGCTCGATTGCGAGGGCGATCTTGAGGAGTGGCTCCAGCTCACTTCTTAAGCGGGGATATTTGGCCAGGCAATCCTCCACGCTGGCTCTCCCTGCCTTAACGTCTGCAATGCACTGAGCGAGAATTTCTTCCTTCTTCACTAACCTATCTCCTTACCTAGAATACGTCTCAGTTCCTTTAGGGCACGGTGCTGAATGACTCTAACTGCCCCTTCGCTCTTCCCGAGGAGAGCGGCGATCTCAGAGTACTCAAAGCCTTCAATGAAATGGAGCATAATGACTTGTTGCTGCTCAGGGCGAAGTTGCCTAATAGCATCCTGTAACCGCTGCTGTTCCCAGCGGACCTCGGCTACCTGCTGCGGGGTCGTTGCTGAATCGGAGGGCACGATATCAGCCTCCAAGGAGAGCTCGTGCTTCCTAGATCGGTAGTGATCTATCACCAGATTATGCGCGATGGTCAGTAACCAAGCCACGAAAGGGCTACCAGTCCTCCTGAACCTATGAAGCGCCTTCCATCCCCTGAGAAAGACCTCCTGGGTTAAATCTTCAGCAACACCAATGTCGCTCACCCGGTAGAAAATATACCGATAAACGCGGTCGACGTGTAGGTCGTAGAGCCGCGCAAAACTTTGCGGGTCACCCTTCGCCGCCTGCTCGATCAAGAGAGCCTCAGTATCGGCGGTGACATGCTCGGTTGGTTCCACACTACCCCCTTATTAACGCAAAACTATTAAATATGTTACAGTTTTTATTTCACCGAAAATAATAAACCAGCCTGGCTATTGAGGCAAGTCAATCCTGAAATGCTGGAGGAGGTATTGAGGAAAAGTCGGGGCGAGAGGATTTGAACCTCCGACCTCAGCGTCCCGAACGCTGCGCGCTAACCAAACTGCGCTACGCCCCGCAGCCGTATTATAGCCCGCTTTGACAATGTTAGCAAGAAGCCTCCTTGAATTGCCCATTATCCGCTG
>JAUWZB010000125.1 GCA_030615555.1 Dehalococcoidales bacterium | reverse complement strand
GATTTAGCCACCTTACGGGAGATCCCCGCGCGATGAGTCACCTCCACCACCTGGGTGACATCCTTATAGGCCTCCGATGCCTCCTCAGCAAGCGAAGACATACTCCCCGTCTTGACCGTGATCCCCTTTTCGGCAAGCCTTCTGGCGACATCGACGCCGCGCAGGCTTCGCTTAGCCGCCGCGCGGCTCTGCACCCGCCCCGCGCCATGACAGGTGGAACCAAAGGTCTCCGCCATCGCCCGCTGGGTGCCCACCAGAACGTAGGAATAGCGACCCATATCGCCGGGGATGAGTACAGGCTGCCCGATCTCAGCATACATAGCAGGCACATCGGGGTGCCCCTCAGGGAAGGCCCTGGTGGCCCCTTTACGGTGAATACAAAGGGCGAGCCTCTTCCCATCTACCTCATACTCCTCCATCTTGGCGATGTTGTGGGTCACATCATAGACCATCTCCATGCCCAGTTCGCGGAGGCTCTTGCCAAACACCTGGATAAAGGACTCCCTGGCCCAATGGGTGATGCACTGGCGGTTGGCCCAGGCATAGTTGGCCGCACAGGCCATGGCCGCAAAGTAGGCCTGCCCTTCGGGGGACTTCACCGGGGCGCAGGCAAGCTGGCGATCGGGGAGGTTGATCCCATACCTTTGGACCGCCGTTCCCATAGTCACTAAATGATCGGTGCAAACCTGGTGGCCGAAGCCCCGCGAGCCAGTGTGGATGAGGAGAAGCACCTGCCCCACCCGTTCAATGCCCATGACCGAGGCGACAGCAGGGTCGTAGATCTCCTCCACCACCTCCACCTCCAGGAAATGGTTCCCGGCGCCCAGTGTTCCCAGTTGGGGGCCGCCGCGCTGCTTCGCCTTGGCGCTCACCCGCTCCGGGTCAGCGCCCCTCATGCCGCCATGCTCCTCGGTGACCTCCAGGTCCCTCGCCTCCCCATAACCCCGCTCCACCGCCCACTTGGCACCCTTGAGGAGGACACTGTCCATCTCCCGCTGGTCCAGCCTCAGCTTACCCCGGGAGCCCACCCCTGAAGGGACATTGTGATAAAGGGCACCCACCAGTTTTTCGATCATGGGTCTAACCTCCTCCTCAGTGAGGTTGGTGCGCAGCAGTCTCACCCCGCAATTGATGTCGAAGCCAACCCCTCCCGGGGAGATCACGCCATCCGCCACCCTGGTGGCCGCAACACCCCCGATGGGGAAGCCATAACCCCAATGGATATCGGGCATCGCCAGGGACCTGAAGACGATCCCGGGGATGAAGGCCACATTGGCTACCTGCTCCAGGGCCTCTTCCTGCCTGATATGGGCCAGCATACCCTCATCAGCGTAAATGAGCCCGGGCACCCTCATCCCCGCCTTATAACTCTGCGGGATCTCCCACCGATAATCGTCAATTTTCTTTAACACTTCCCCTCCGTGCATATCCACCTCCCCTAAATATCAAAGAGCACCTGAACCCTGAAGTCTTTCGCTCTCCCCCCATGTGTCCCCACATCCCTCTCCTCAACCTTGAGCATGTGGTAGGTAGCGGCCTTGACCCCTATCTTTATCTTATGACGCTCAAGGTCGATCTTTTCCCCGTAGCAGCTTGCCCTGAGCCTCGTCTCGTCGAGTTCGCCGATTTCAAACCTCTTAAAGAGCACATCCTCCACCTCAAAGAGGTAGATCAGCTCGTTGAGCCAAGCCACCAGGAGCTCCGCCCGATCCTCAGCGGTTACCTCAACCTCGTGGCAACTAGCATCGCCCACACCCTCAAGATCGACCATCAGGCTGAAGAGGGCATAGGCAGCATTGGCAAAGGCCTCCTTCAGGTCTGCCCCATAGGCGGCGATGCCGATGTCAGCCGTATGGTCGATAACCTCGAACCTTTTTGCCATCTTTAATGTCCCATTATACCAAAATGACTCCCACAGTTCACCCCCCGTCATTCTGAGCGTAGCGAAGAATCTAGACCCTTCGCTAATTATACCCTGATGAGCCGAGGCAGGGCCGGCGGATAGATGGGTGAATCTTGGGATGCTGGAAAGGGGAGGCCCCCGATATAATCGGGGGCGGGGGTCTCCCCGATTTATCGGGGCAGAAATACATCTCAGGGCGGGTGGGCGGGTAAAAGGGGAATTCTATTGACAACTTAGCCTCCTTCTGTTAGTTTAGGTTGATTATATTAAGGAGGTGGCACGGTGAGATTCCCGTTTATCCCCAGGGAGGAGAAGTTCTTCGACCTTTTTGAGGAGAGCGCCCGCAACCTAGTAAGGGGGGCCGGCCTCCTTGCCGAGCTTATAGAGAAGTGGGAGGATGTGACGGAAAAGGTGAGGCAGATCACCGAGCTTGAGCACCACGGGGACAACATCACTCACCGCATCATCGAGCGGCTGCACAGCACCTTTGTCACCCCCATCGACCGCGAGGACATTACCCAACTGGCCAACCGAATGGACGATGTGATGGATTTTATCGAGGGGGCTGCGGTGGCCATGCTCATCTACGGGGTTGATCGCCCCACCCAAAGGGCGAAGGAGCTGGCAGATATCCTGGTCAGGGTGACTACCGAGATTGGCGAGGCAATCCCAAGGCTCCGCCGCCGCAATCAGCTAAAAAAAATCCCGGAGTACTGCATCGAGATAAATCGCCTGGAGAATGAGGCTGATGAGGTGATTCGCACCGCACTGGCGGAGCTTTTTCATGATCACGTTGACCTTGCTGATGTAATCAAGTGGCGAGAGATCTATGAGCATATGGAGACCGCCACCGACCGCTGCGAGGACATCGCCAATGTCCTCGAAGGGGTAACGATCAAGCGTGCC
>JAUWZB010000057.1 GCA_030615555.1 Dehalococcoidales bacterium | reverse complement strand
GATGGCTTGGGCATAGTTATTCTCATAAAACACCTTGATAGGCTGCCAGTCATCGTTGCCATATTTAGCATTTATTTCTTCGATGGTCTCATTGACCTCTTGAGCATACCTCCGGTACTGCTTGATTCGGGTGCGCGAGGGAACCAGGAAGGCGAGGAAGTTGACCTTGCCCAGGAGATCGGGGTAATGCTGGAGAAGTATATCGAAGGATCGGAAGCCGCGCACAATGTTCTTGCTGGGTTCCAACCGGTCTACACGAACGATGGTTTTTCCCTCGAAAAAGGGACGCAGCCTTTCCTCATATGCTTGCAACCATGGTAACCTGGTTAGCTTTCGCAAGTTGGTCACATCAATAGATATGGGGTAAGACTTAACCTTGATGAGACGATCGTTAATCAAGATGGTACAGCTTTTATAGTCAACCTCAGCCCCTTCAACAAAGACCTCACAGGTATGCAGGAAGTTGTGGACATCCCTCCCGGTTTGCAGGCCAACAATATCGTTGGCGCAGAGACCATTGCAGATCGCCTGGCACATGGCGCGAGGGAGGAGCTGCCAAAAATGAGGTCCAGGCCATGGGATGTGCGTGAAGTGTTGGATGATAGCATTTGGAATTTGCTCTCGAATATAACCTGCGGCAAGATACAGGTGATAGTCATGGAGCATCACTAATGGGGGGACCTCGCTCTCTGAGGCTTCGGCAATCACTGCTTCAGCGATGGCCCGGTTCACAGATTTATAACCGTTTTCCCAGGCATCATAAGCCCGAGCATCGATATTGGGGGTATGAGAGGAATTCCACATGCAGTGCTGCAGGAACCAGAGCAGGGGGTTGCAGAAGATGCAGTAGAACTTGTGGTAGGTGCTTCCCGAGGAAACTACAAAGCGAACGTAGAGGTTATGTCCGGGAACCGGCGCCTCGAAGCGCCTCCCCTGTGCCCGTTCCGCAGCGCGGCGATCCCCCTCGCCCATGGCGCTGGCGACCCAGGTAAGTTCCATGTATTGACTGATGGCGCTAAGGGCAGTGACCACGCCACCGCTGCCACGGCGCCCTTGTAGATTACCCTCTTCATTAACACGGTATTCAATAGGACCCCGGTTGCTCGCTATGATAAGACTTCTGTGACCCAAAAGCTCTTGGCACAATTGTTGCAGCCGAGGTCTACTAGCCTGAGTCGGCATTGCTATTTTTTTCCCATCCCCCACTATTTTTGTTGTTTCAGATTGGGTCACTCTCTGATAGAAACAACATGGGGCGACACTACCTTAACACACAGGCTTCACGGTTGTCAAGTTGAGGCTCATTGACATATCACCCTTAGTTACACTAAAATCGGCGAGGAAGTCGAAAGGGCGTCGGTGCAGGTGTGCTGCTGAGGAGATTAAGCTAATAACGACACTGTAGCCAGTGTAACGAGCGAAAAGAGCGAAAAAGTGAATAGCAACGAAATTCGTGAGGCGTTCCTCCGTTTTTTTGAGGAGCAGGGGCACCGGCGGATTCCCGGCTCCTCCCTGGTGCCAACATCTGACCCGACCCTGCTGCTGACCACTGCGGGCATGGTGCAATTTAAGCGTTACTTCACCGGTGAGGCCACCCCTCCCCACCCTCGCTTGGCATCCTGCCAGAAGTGCTTCCGCGCCACGGACATCGACTCCGTGGGCGACGCCAAGCACCTCACCTTCTTCGAGATGCTGGGCAATTTCAGCGTGGGCGATTACTTCAAGAGAGAGGCCATCCAGTGGGCGTGGGAGTTTGTGATCCAGAGATTAGGGCTGCCCCAGAAGCGCCTCTGGGCCACCATCTACCTCGATGACGATGAGGCTTTCGATTACTGGCAAGAGGTGGGCTTCCCTAAAGAGAGGATCCTTCGCTTTGGGGAGGAGGACAATTTCTGGGGGCCTGCTGGTGAGACCGGGCCCTGTGGGCCATGCAGTGAGCTTCATTACGACCTTGGTGAGGGCATTGGCTGCGGCAAGCCTGATTGTGCCCCGGGCTGCGAATGCGGCCGCTTCATCGAGATCTGGAACCTGGTGTTTACCCAGTATAACCAGCAAGAGGATGGAAGGCGCCTCCCGCTCCCCAAGCCTAACATCGATACCGGCATGGGTCTGGAGCGAACCGCCGCCGCGGTGCAGGGGAAGGCATCGGTCTATGAAACCGACCTGTTCGCCCCTCTCATAAAACATGTCTGCGAACTGGCAGGCAAGCGCTACGGGGAGGATGAGGCCACCGATAAGGCTATACGAATAGTGGCCGAGCACGCGCGTGCCATCACCTTCCTCATCGGCGATGGCGTAATGCCCTCCAATGAAGGGAGGGGCTATGTGCTGCGGCGGGTAATCCGGCGCGCAGCCCTCTTCGGCAGGAAGCTGGGCGAGAAACGATTCCTTCGGAATATTGCCATCGAGGTCACTAAGAATATGCAGCATATTTATCCCGAGTTAAAGCAAAACTATTCGCAAATCATCAATGTTATCAATAATGAAGAGATAAGGTTCCATGAAACTTTAGATTCTAGTCTAAACCTTCTCGATGGCCTTTTGGAAAGCAAGAAAAGTGAAATAGATAAAACGATATCCGGCGAAGTTGCTTTTCATTTTTATGACACCTACGGGTTACCAAGAGAGGTATTGGCAGAGGTAGCTGCGGAGAGCGGGTTTGAGGTCGATTGGAAAGGATTTGAAGGAGAGATGGAGCGCCAGCGGGAGCGAGCGCGGGCGACGCGAAAACCTATCGAAGAAAAGTTCATTATTACCGAGAAGGGGGGGTATACGCCCAAATTTGTCGGAGATAAAAGGTTGAAATGCCGCGCTCGCATCAGGCGCTTACTAGTAGATGGTGAACCAGTCAAGAAAGCGAGTGAAGGACAGGATGTGATTGTTCGTCTCGACACAACGCCTTTCTATGGCGAAATGGGGGGTCAGGTGGGCGATACCGGCGAGATAAGGGGGCCTCGTGGCACTGTCAGGGTCGAGGATACTGTTAGAGATGCCAATGACACTGCTGTGCACCACGGCAAAGTTGTAGAAGGGGAGATTTCGGATGGTGCTATGGTGACTGCAACAGTGGACAAAGCACGCCGCATGGACATCGCGCGCAACCACACGGCAACCCACCTCCTCCAGGCGGCGCTGCGTGAGGTGCTAGGAGAACACGTGCGTCAATCAGGCTCCCTGGTTGCTCCCGACCGCCTGAGGTTTGACTTCACTCACCGCGCGCTTACCAAGCACGAAATATCCCAAATACAGCACCTGGTAAATGAGAAGATACGCCAGAACGTGAAGGTGAAACCCGCCATGATGCCCTATCAGCAGGCCCTGGATAAGGGGGCGCTTGCTTTCTTTGAGGAGAAGTATGAGGAAGAGGTGCGGGCGGTAGAGATCGGCAAGCCGCCCATCAGCATCGAGCTATGCGGGGGCACCCATGTCGGGGCCACCGGCGAGATTGGCTTCTTCCACATCGTTGGCGAGAGCAGCATTGGAGCCGGGGTGCGCCGCATCGAGGCGCTCACCGGAAGGGGCGCTGAGGAGTTTATCGATGGGCAGCTCTCCATTATCGATGCGGTAGCCGAGGAGTTCAAGGCCTCGGCGTCCGAGATCAAAAGCCGCATCTCCGCCATCCACGCCGAAATCGATGCCGAGCGAAAAAGAGCCCTCGCCCTGGAGCGAGAGCTCCTCAAGAATACCGTGAACTCGCTGCTCAGCGAGGTGGTCTCGATAAAGGGAATCCCGGTGCTCACTGCGAGGGTCCCCGCCTCAAATATGGAGGCGTTGCGCCAGACGGGCGACCTGATTAAAGAGCGCCTGAAAAGTGTACTGGTTGTCCTGGGAGCAGTCTATGACGATCAGGCCAACTTTGTGGCGATGCTCACCCCGGACCTCGTCAAAAGAGGGCTGCACGCTGGCGAGATTGTGAAGCAGGTTGCCCAGGTCGCTGGTGGCCGCGGTGGCGGCAGGGCTGAGATGGGGCAGGCCGGGGGCAAGGACATTGACAAGCTCGATGACGCCCTGAGCCTGGTGAGGGATTTGGTGGCAAAACATGGCGATCCTGGGGCTTGATGTTGGCGAGAAGCGAATCGGGGTGGCCCTCGCCGATGGGCCCCTCGCCATCCCCCTCACGGTGATCGATAGAGCAGGGGAAGGGGCAGACCTGGAGCGGGTCCTTGCCCTGGCCCAAGAGCATGGGGCAGAGCGTATTGTGGTCGGGCTTCCCCGCTCCATGGACGGCAGTATTGGCAGGCAGGCGGAGAGGGTTCTCGCCTTCTCCAAAGGGCTTTCTCAGCATACAGATATTCCCGTGGATACCTGGGATGAGCGCTTATCCACCGTCGCCGCAGAGCGCCTGCTACTGGACACCGGGATGAAACGGGGGAAGAGGAAAGAGAAGCGCGATGCTATGGCGGCGACAATTATTTTGCAGGCTTACCTTGATAGGATAAGCAAATGACGAAGTATATGGGCCTCATTGGCTACCCCGTAGGGCATTCCGTATCCCCGGCGATGCATCAGGCCGCTTTCGACCACTACAAGCTCGACATGCGCTACGAGTTGTGGGAGACGGAGGCAGAGAAGCTGGGGGGTATTCTGGAGCGTGTACGAAATCCTGAAACCCTGGGGGCAAATGTCACCGTGCCCTACAAGGAGACGGTGATACCCTCAATAGATGAGCTCGATGACCTTGCCCTGGAGATGGGGGCAGTGAATACGATAGTGAATCGGGATGGCCGGCTTATGGGCTACAATACTGATGCCGGCGGCTTTTTAAGGGCTTTACGAAAGGAGGGGGGCTTTGACCCGGCGGGTAAGAGCGCGGTGCTTATCGGCGCAGGAGGGGTGGCGCGCGCGGCAAGCTTCGCACTGGCAAGGGCCGGGGTGAAGTCGCTTGCTATTACAGACATTATTACGGAGCGGGCACAGGGGCTGGTATCAGACCTTGAGCGAAGCCTGGCACGCACTCAAGGGCCACCACCCAGGAGCTGTGTCGATGCTAAGGACGTGGGAGGGGTTGCCTCGCTGGACTTTGTGGGGAGGGGTGCATCGGGGGAGTTCGAAATAAGGCCCATCCCGGAGATAAGGACGCTCTCGGTAGATGACCCTCAGTTTAGGGAGACGCTTTTAGGCTGCGACCTTCTGGTCAACTGCACCCCGGTGGGGATGAAGCACAGCGCTACTGAGGGCGAGTCGCCTCTGGAAGCGGGGCTCATCCCGAAGGGGGCGCTGGTCTACGATGTGGTGTATAATCCTATCGAGACGCTGCTACTTGCCGATGCTAAGAGGGCTGGGGCGCGTACCCTGAGCGGGCTCGCCATGCTGGTATATCAAGGGGCACTGGCTTTTGAGATGTGGACGGGCAAGGAAGCACCAATTGACATAATGTTTGAGGCGGCGAAGGAGGCACTCTAAATAAAAGGGGGTGCACTATGGGCACTAGGGTGGAAAACAGGCGCTGTGCATATTGCAATGGCAAAGGAGTGACAGAGGAGGGGGAGCTAGTTCGGACGAGAGGAACTTGCCCCGTATGTGAGGGGATCGGTATCGTCAGCGTTCCGGTCAATTGGAGAAAGTGTCCAATGTGTGGTGGAAGCGGCAGGAAGGGCATAGGGGAACATTTCTCTCAGCTGGAACGCTGCCAGAAATGTCAGGGCATGGGCTGGGTGGAGCCACCTCCTCTTAAGTATGTGTAAAGAAATGGGCGATTTAAAACACTTCAGGGAAATCAAAAAAGGATGGCGAAAATGTTCCGTTTTCTAACCGCAGGTGAGTCGCATGGCAGGGCG
>JAUWZB010000102.1 GCA_030615555.1 Dehalococcoidales bacterium | reverse complement strand
CGTAGAGGAAGCGGTAAATGCGCCGATGATCTGCTGGCCTCTGGGGCTCTATGACTGCTGCGGCGTGACTGATGGCGCTTCGGCGGCGGTCCTCGTACCCACAGAGGACGCCAAAAAATACCGTGATGATTATGTCACCATTAAGGGCTTTGCGGTCTCCACCGGTCCTGGCTGGGGCAAGGAGAATGAGGATTACGACTTCACTTACTGGGCGGAGACGAGGGAAGCAGCGAAGATGGCCTATGCCGAAGCCGGTATAAAAGACCCGCGTAAAGAGCTCCAGTTAGTGGAGCTCCACGACTGCTTCTCCATCGCCGAGCTGATCGCCACCGAATCCATGTTCCTCTGCGAGCACGGAAAGTTCCGGGAGGAGTTCACGGAAAAGCGGGCATATTACCACGATGGGGAGATGCCGGTTGATGTCAGCGGAGGATTAAAGTCCTTCGGACATCCTATCGGGGCAAGCGGATGCCGCGAGGTCTACGAGATATATAAGCAAATTCAAGGGAAGGCCGAGGAGCCCTCACGCCAGATAAAAAACATGGTATTAGGATTGGCCCATAATCAAGGGGGGCATCCGGGACGATTTGTCCCTGGAATTGCCATCATCGGCGCCCCTTAATATCTTTTATAGAATGCAATAGGAGGTGAATCATGAAAAAGGTTCGAGTAGGAGCCGGATCATCGGGCTGGCCGGACTATAAAGATGGCGCCCTGGACGTGGCGAAGAATGGGGATATCGATTATATCTCCTTCGACCACCTGGCGGAACTCACCATGGCCATCCTGCAGAACCAGTACGCCAAGGACCAGACACGGGGCTATATCCCCGAGGTCATCCCCCTGATGAGGGGGCTGCTGCCTATCTGGAAGGAGAAGGACAAGCACTTCAAGATGTGCAACAACGGCGGCGGGGCTAACCCCCCGGTATGCGCCGACGAGGTGCTCAAGCTGTCGCAGGAGTTAAACCTAGGCGGCATCAAGATCGGGGTTATCACCGGCGACACCATACCCCTGAGCCGGGTAGATGAACTGCGAAAAGAGGGATGGAAATTTAAGAACGCGGACACCGGCGAGGAGGACATCGACCGGGTGCGGGATAAGCTGCTCGCTGCCTATGCATATACCGGCGCCGATGAGATCATCGAGGCCTACGAACAGGATGCTAACCTGGTGATCGGCGGACGGCTGTCCGACAACTCCCTCTACTGCGGCAACTTCATGTATCCCCTCGGCTGGAAATTCACCGATGAGTACTGGGACCGCATCGGTTCCGCGGTATGCGTCGGCCACCTGCTGGAGTGCAGCAGCTGGAGCGCCGGCACCTGTTCCAACCTGTGGGAGGAGATCGACTACCCCCAGGGCAACCCCGGCTTCCCCATTGCTGAGATGGATGAGAACGGCGATTGCATAGTGACCAAGACCAAAACCTCAGGCGGTGCCATCAGGGTACAAACGCTGAAGGAACACCTGGTATATGAGGTCCACGACCCGGAGAACTATATCATGCCCGACGGCATCGCCGACCTCACCCAGATAAAGCTGGAGCAGGTGGGCAAAGACGAGGTGAAGGTAACCAGGTTGGGCGATAAGCCACGGGGGAAACCACGACCCGAGAACCTGAAGTTCTGCCTCGCTTATAACGACGGCTACATCGCCGAGGAGATCACCATAATCTGCGGTCCCAAGGTGTTCCAGCAGGCAGAAAAGGCACATGAATTCGTCAAGCGAAGGATAGAGTACCTCGGCCTCAAGCCCAGGGAGATGCTGTGGTCGCTCATCGGCTGGGATTCCCTCTGCGGCCCAACGGTAGGCCCACCCCCTCCGGATTATGACCCACCGGAGCTGGGCATCAGAATCGCATTCAAGTGCGACACCCAACAGGAAGCCCAGGCATGCCGCACCGAGTGCGGACACCTATGCTGGGCATCGCTCGGCGTGGGCGCCGGCTTCACCCAGCCTCCTCGAATCAGGCCGGTATTCGCCCTGTGGCCCACACTGATACCCAGAGAGGCGGTGCCCCTGGAGCTGGAGATAAAGGAGGTTAAGTGATGGCCAAGAAGAAGATTATGCTGAGAGATATCTGCTATTACCGCTCCGGGGACAAGGGTGACATCTCCAATATCGGCTTGATGGCCAAGAATGAGAAAGCCTACGAGATCATAAAACGGGAGGTCACCCCCGAGCGGATCAAGGCACACTTCAAGGATTGGGTCAAGGGAGACGTGATCATCTACCCGATGGACAACCTCCAGTCTCTGGAGATCATGCTGTATGAGGGGCTGGGCGGCGGGGCCACCAAGACCCTGCGCATCGACCAGACGGGCAAGGCCATGGGCAATGCCCTGAGCAGGATGGAAATAGAGGTAGACGAGAGCGAACTTTAATACCGCCTGGCTCCGCGGAAAGGAGGAGAGCTTATGCCTCTTGAAGGGCCAGATGTCCTTCTTTATGAGAAAAAGGATCATATCGTAACGATCACCATCAATCGCCCGGAGCGGATGAACGCCCTCACCCTTGAGCTGTACGACCGGCTGGACGAGGCGTGGGAGCGGTTCAATCAGGATGATGATGCCTTCGTCGCCATCTGGACCGCCGCCGGCGACCGCTCCTTCTGCGTCGGGATGGACCTCAAGGACCAGGCGGAAAGGGTAGCTAAGGATCCCTCTTTCGACATCGTAAAGCTGAAGCCCGGGGTTTTGGATGGCACCGTAGGCACCCCCTACGGGCACAATGTGACCAAGCCGATTATTGGCGCCATCAATGGGGTGGCCACCGCCGCCGGCTTTCAGTTCACCATGATGTGCGACCTGAGGGTGGCCGCCGATCACGCCAGGTTCGGGGTGGGCGAGGTCAAGGTGGGGCGGGGAACACCCTGGGCCGTCCCGGTGCTCTGGCAGATGCCGCTGCCGGTAGCCTTTGAGGTCCTGCTCACCGGCGAGCTTATGCCAACACAGCGGCTCTACGAGGTTGGCTGGATCAATAAGGTTGTCCCCCTAGAGCAGCTCATGCCCACAGCGGTGGAGCTGGCCACCGTCCTCGCCGAAAATGCCCCGCTCTCCGTGCGGGCAGCAAAAGAGGCCATGTATAAGGCCATGGACGTGGGCCGGCGGGCGGGGCTGGATGCGGCGAAGCTCATCTATGAGAAGGTCTATGCCAGCGAAGACGCCATAGAAGGTCCGAGAGCCTTCACCGAGAAGAGAAAACCGGTCTGGAAGGGCCGATAAAATTTCCTCCCCCCTTTTTTCGAACTTTATGGTTGTAAAAGAAATCGGGGCAACTTTGAAAAAACCCCGATTTTCTCTAATGAAGGCTTATATAGGGCGAAAAGAAAGGAGGAGATATGGATTTTAAATTCACCGAAGAACAAGAAATGTGGCGCCACACGATGCAGGACTTCGCCGAGAAGGAGGCCGGCCGGGAATATACGCGGGAATGCGACCAGGAGAAGCGGTTCCCCCAGGAGCTGTGGGATGCAGGGGTAAAACAGGGGTTT
>JAUWZB010000024.1 GCA_030615555.1 Dehalococcoidales bacterium | reverse complement strand
TTTCCCTCTAAAGCGGGATGTTGCCGTGTTTCTTGGGGGGATTTGAGTCCCGCTTGTTTTGGAGCATTTCTAAGGCCCTTATCAGCCTGGGGCGGGTCTCCCTGGGGTCGATCACATCATCGATATAGCCCCGGGCCGCCGTTACATAGGGATTGGCGAACTTCTCCTGATACTCCGCGACGAGATTCCTTCTGGTCTCCTCAGGGTTCTTCGACTGTTGGATGGTCTCTCGATGGATGATGTTCACCGCGCCATCGGGCCCCATCACGGCGATCTCCGCAGTGGGCCAGGCATAGTTGATGTCGCCCCTGAGGTGCTTGCTGCTCATCGCTATATAGGCACCACCATAGGCTTTACGAGTGATCACGGTAACCTTGGGGACGGTGGCCTCAGAGTAGGCATAGAGCAACTTGGCGCCGTGCCTGATGATCCCGCCATATTCCTGTTCGACGCCGGGCATGTATCCTGGGACATCGCAAAGGGTGATTATGGGGATGTTAAAGCAATCGAGGAAGCGTACAAACCGAGCGGCTTTATCTGCGGCATCAATATCGAGACACCCTGCCGATACGGAGGGCTGCTGGGCTACGATGCCCACTGAGCGCCCCCTGAGCCTGGCAAATCCGGTGATGATGTTTGGGGCGAAGTGCTCATGAACCTCAAAAAATTCGCCATTATCCACCACCCGCCGGATGACCTCCTTCATATCGTAGGCTTTAGTGGTATCCTCGGGAACGATGTGGAGAAGCTCCTCATCCCTTCTATTGGGGTCATCGATGACCTCCACTAATGGGGGCTCCTCCATGTTGTTCTGAGGGAGGTAGCTCAACAGGCGGCGAACCTTGTCTAAACAATCATGGTCGTTCTCGGCGACAAAGTGGCAATTCCCGCTCTGGCTGGCATGAACCATCGCCCCACCGAGCTGTTCAAGGGTCACCTCCTCCCCTGTCACCGCCCTGATCACATCGGGGCCGGTGATATACATCTGTCCTGTGCCTTTTACCATAAACACGAAGTCAGTGATCGCCGGGGAGTATACCGCTCCGCCAGCGCTGGGGCCCATGATCACCGAGATCTGGGGGATCACCCCCGATGAGAGGGTATTTCTGAGGAAGATATCACCATATCCGGCGAGGCTCTCCACCCCCTCTTGAATCCTGGCCCCGCCGGAGTCGTTGAGTCCGATGAAGGGCGTCCCGTTCTTTACCGCCAGGTCCATGGCCTTGCAGATCTTCTCAGCGACCACCTCTGATAGCGAGCCCCCGAAGACGGTGAAGTCCTGAGCGAAGAGATAAACAAGCCTGCCATTTATCTTGCCATATCCGGTGACCACGGCATCGCCTAAAAATTTCCGCTCCGCAAGGCCGAACTCGGTGGCGCGGTGGGTGACGAAGGGGTCCAATTCCTCGAAGCTGCCCTCATCGAGGAGGAGGGCGATGCGCTCTCTGGCGGTGAGCTTGCCCTTCTCATGCTGCGCCTCGATGCGCTTGTCGCCCCCGCCTTGCTGTGACTCCGCCCTCCGTTTGGCCAGATTCTCTAACCTCTCTTCACGCGCCATTTCCCCTCCCGAATAATAAGTTTGTGAAAATAGTCACTTTGTGAAAGTAGTTACCTAGTTATTGTATAATGCCGACCCTGAAAATGCAAGGAAGTATTCTCAATGCCATGAGCTTATGCTAGAATCTGAGGCGATGAGCACCGGTCTTGGCGTTACCGTATGCGGCGATCGGGAGTTCAGGTGGGGGGAGCGGACCTTTATCATGGGGGTCTTGAACCTCACTCCGGATTCCTTCTCTGGCGATGGGCTGGGGAGCGACATCGCTGCTGCCCTGGCTCAGGCAAGACGCCTCGTTGCGGAGGGTGCCGACATCCTCGATGTAGGTGGTGAGTCCACCCGCCCCGAATCATCCCCGGTATCCACCGATGAGGAGCTGAGCAGGGTGCTCCCGGTGATTGAAAGGCTGGCCGGGGAGGTTACGGTGCCCATCAGCATCGATACCTACAAATCTGAGGTGGCGCGGCGTGCCCTTCAGGCCGGGGCCAGGATGATTAACGATGTCTGGGGCCTGAGGCGTGACCCCAAGCTTGCCCAGCTCGCTGCGGAATGGGAGGTGCCCCTGGTTATCGTGGCCAATCAGCGGGAAACCACCTACGGGGAGATCATCCCTGAAGTCATTGCTTCCTTGAGGCGGGGCATTGATCTGGCGATGGATGCGGGGGTGGCTTGGGAGAATATCATCATCGACCCAGGCATCGGTTTCGGCAAGACCCTGGAGGGAAACCTGGAGCTCATCCGGTGCCTGGGCGAGCTCAAGGCGCTGGGCAGGCCGATCCTCTTGGGTACATCGCGCAAATCGATGATCGGGCTGGTGTTGAACCTGCCTCCCGAGCAGCGTTTGGAGGGGACGGCGGCCACCATCGCCCTGGGCATCGCCGGTGGCGCTGACATGGTGCGGGTACACGACGTGCTTCAGATGGGGCGCGTCTCACGGATGACCGATGCCATTATCAGGGGAAGGTGGACTTAGATGGGGGTCTATCTTGGTCTTGGGTCCAATTTAGGGGATCGCAAGGCAAATCTGGTGACGGCGCTGAAGCTTCTTGGCGAGCGGCTCCACATCGCGCAGGTCTCCTCCCTTTATGAGAGCGACCCCATGGGGTATGCGGAGCAACCCCTCTTTCTCAATGCCGTTTGCCGCGCGCAAACAGACCTGGGTCCCCTGCAACTACTTTCCCTGATAAAGGGGATCGAGGCTAGCCTAGGCCGGGTGCTCAGCTTTCCCAATGCCCCCCGCCCTATCGATCTTGACATAATTTTTTATGGCGACCTGCTTATGGAGACCCCAGAGTTAACCATCCCCCATCCTCGTTTGGAGGAGCGTGCGTTTGTGCTTATCCCCCTTTTGGAGATCGCCCCTGAGCTGGTTCACCCGGTTACTGGGGACAGTATCAGGGATTTGGCAGCCAGGGTTCAGGGGCGAGCGGGGGTGAAAAAGATCGGTCAATTGGAGGCTGGAGATGTATGAGGTATCGGTTCGGGAACACTTTGACGCCGCCCATTATCTAAGGGGTTATGAGGGGAAATGCGAAAACCTTCACGGGCATCGCTTTCAGGTGATGGTCACGGTGCGGGCTACGGAGTTGGACGAGATCGGGCTGGCCTACGATTTTACCGAGCTTAAGCGCCACCTCAGGGAGATATTAGCCCGCTTTGACCATACCTGCCTGAATGATGTGCCTCCCTTTGACCACATCAACCCCTCCTCAGAGAACATTGCCGCCACAATATATGAGGAGCTCCAAGAAAGGGCACTCCCCATCTCCCACCTCCAGGTCTGCGAATCCCCGGATGCTGGCGTCACCTATATACCTGGCAAATCAGTTTAGGCCTTAGGCTCTGAGGCGCTTTCCTTGGTGACCTCTGGCGGGGCCTCGATCTCGGTCACTGCCATGGTCCACCCGATCCAGAATCCCAGCGCCAGCACCACGAGAAAGCCAATGATTACGGGAACCGTAATGGCCCAGACGACCAGGTCGCGCTGCAGGACTATCCCAGCGATAAAGGCAGCCCCTGCCAGAATGGTTCCCAAGCAAATCAGCACACCAACGATGCGAGACTTCTGCATGCTACCTCCTATATTTTAGGTGCGAAGCTCCGGCGGGAGTAGATTCGGGATGGTCTCCTCTATGGGATAGGTTACTGAGCAACTTTCGCAATTCAGGGAGCCCTTGATGACCTCCTTCTCGTCCTCCTCCTCAACGGTAAGTTTCAGGGGACCCTTACACAGTGGGCAAGCGAGGATTTCCATAAGATCCCTTTTCATCATCCCTCCTTATCTCCGGACAGAATTCTACCCCACCAACTCCTCATCGTCAACATCGGGGGCTTTTTGCCTTGACATCGCTCTTCTCTTGCGAATAGAATGCTGAGAGCCTGTAAGGGAGGAATACCTGTGAAAAGAACGAGGATTTGCGAGCTACTGGGAATAGAGTATCCCATAATCCAGGGGGGAATGACATGGATTGCCAATGCTGAGCTGGCCGCGGCCGTTTCTAATGCCGGGGGGCTGGGCACAATCAGCCCAAACGCTGGGATGAGGCTGGAGGATGATGTGGTGGCGAACCTGAGAAGCCAGATAAGAAAGGCGAAAAGCCTCACCGATAAGCCCTTTGGGGTGAACCTTGTGGTGCAGATTCCGGATATTGAGGACTTGATCGGTGTATTGATTGAGGAGGGGGTAAAGGTGGTGACTACTGCTGCGGGCAGCCCCGCTCGTTACACCCCCCGCCTGAAGGAAGCCGGGATCAGGGTGCTTCATCTGGTGGCCTCGGTAAGGCATGCCAAGGGCGCTGAAAAAAGCGGGGTGGACGCGGTGATTGCCGAAGGCTATGAAGCCGGTGGCCACAATGGCATCGATGAGCTTCCCACCATTGTCCTCGTCCCTCAGGTGGTGGATGCGTTGAGCATCCCGGTGGTTGCCGCTGGGGGGATCGCCGATGTTCGGGGCTTTGTTGCTGCCCTGGCTTTGGGAGCGGAGGGGGTGCAGATGGGCACACGCTTCGTCGCCACCCATGAATGTATCGCCCACCAGAACTTCAAGGATGGGATCGTAACAGCCACTGATACGGGGACAATGATCACCGGGAGAAGGCTCGCTCCCACCAGGGGGCTTAAGAACGAGTTCACGGCAAAGGTCGCCGAGCTGGATCACCGTGGGGCCACCCCTGAAGAGCTTTTAGCCTTCATTGGCATTGCCCGGTCACGGATGGGCCAATTGGAGGACAAGCTGGAGGAAGGCGAGGCCTATTGTGGTGCGATCGCCGGGATGATCAACGAGATCGTGAGCGCTGGCGATGTGGTGAGCAGTATCGTTGAGGGCTACGACAGGGCGATGGCCAGTCTGAAGGAAGGAGTATGGTGAAGAAGACAAAGGTCTGCGAGCTTTTAGGTATTGAGTATCCCATAATTCAAGGGGGGATGGGCCTGATCGCCAATGCTGAGCTGGCCGCTGCCGTTTCCAATGCCGGAGGGCTGGGCATAATCAGCCCCAACGCCGGGGAGCCCGATTGGGGAAAGGTTGCCGATAATCTCAGAAACCAGATTAGAAAGGCGAGAAGCCTCACCGATAAGCCCTTCGGGGTGAATTTCCCGATACACCAAATCGGTGAGGACCGGAGCCTGATCGATATCGCCATCGTCGAGGGGGTTCGGGTGGTCACCACAGGGGCGGGAAGCCCGGCGCTTCACACTCATTATCTTAAGGAGCATGGGGTCAAGGTGCTTCATGTGGTGGCCTCGGTAAGGCACGCCACGGGGGCCGAGAAAAGCGGTGTGGATGCAGTAATCGCTGAGGGATATGAGTCAGGGGGGATCAATAGCCCGGATGAGCTCACCACCTTTGTCCTCATCACCCAGGTGGTGGATGCGGTGCGCATCCCGGTGATTGCCGCAGGAGGTATCTGCGATGCTCGTGGCTTCGCCGCCGCCCTTGCCTTGGGTGCCGAGGGGGTGCAGATGGGCACCCGCTTCATCGCCACCCACGAATGCATTGCTCACCAAAACTACAAGAAGGCCATCGTGGCGGCCAGCGATACCGCAACTGTGATCACGGGGAGGAGGTTAATGCCCATCAGGGGCTTAAAAAATGAGCTGACCAAAGAGGTTCAGGAGAAGGAGGGCGCCGGCACTCCCCCTCAGGAGCTATTGGCCATCCTCTCCCCCGGGCTAACCGAAGCGGCAATGCTGCGGGGGGACATCGTTCACGGTCAGGCGATGTGCGGTGCTGGGGCCGGGATGATCGATAAGATCGTGAGCGCTGGCGATGTGGTGCGAAGCATCATTAAGGGCTACGACAGGATCGTGGCTGGACTATAGGCTTTTTTCGCTCTCCCGGCTCCTCTCACCCCTCTTACTCCTCCGATTCGCTCTCCCTGATGAGCCGCTCCCCATACTCCAGAAGCGATTTAATTGGTACATCGGTCTTCTTTACCTCGAGATAAGCTTTGAGCGCCTCCAGGGGTGTGAGCCCCTCGGCGGACCAGCCTGCCATCCGGGGACGGCGCTCCCGCGCCACATCTCGGGCAATGGCGGCGATGAAGTGGGCATCCTTTAGCGCCCTGCGGATCTCCCCCTCATTAAGCAGCCCGGCGAGCCGCTCTGGGATCGCCACCTGGACCCGTACAATGGCATCCGTTACATCATGGCGGGCGATGGCCTTGAGCACTACCTGGGTGGGGTCGGCCTCCTGGGCACCGACATTTACCTTGATGGTGAGGAAGCGACGCGCCTTCACCGGATGGAACTCAAAGGATAGCCACCTTTCTTGCCCGATCTCCACGACGAAGAACCCCTTCTCGTCCTCCTCCTCGCTGAAGTCGATGCGCTGGAGACTCCCGGGGTAGACCACGGGTGGATTTTCGCCAAGCATTTGCTTCTTATGGATATGGCCCAGGGCGACGTAATCGAAGGCGGGGTTTGCCACATTGCTCTGGAGGAGCACATAATCGTGCCCCATGATCATGCCCCGCTCCGAGCCAGACTTGGCATTGGAGAGGGAAACATGGGCGGCGAGGATGGTGGGCAGGCCCCGGTCCAGCGCCGCGACCTCTAGGTTGAGGCGGTCGGTGAGGATTCTCTCCATTCGCTCATTCACCTCATCGAAGGTGAGGTTCTTTGTCTCCTCTCGGCTCAGGAGGGCACTCCTCCTCGCCCAGGGCAGTGCGACCACCTGAAGAGGCCCCGCTTTTGTCTCTATTCGATAGGTGCCGGGCTGACTGGCTACGGTAACATGCTTTATCGCCAGGGTATGAAAAATCTCCATCGTGGTAGCGCGACCGATGGCGTTAGGGAGGTCGTGGTTGCCGATGAGGAGGAAGACGGGGATGTCAGCCGATGCCAGCTTCCAGATTCGCCTGGCGAACTCTCGCTGGTGGGTCTGAGATGGCTCGCGGCTCTTATAGGCATCGCCGCAAAAGAGCACCAAATCAATGTCGTTATTTAGGGCGTATGCCACCACCTCATCGAAGGCAGACAAAAAGTCGCCGAGGCGGGAGGAGAGCCCTGTGGTGGGGTCGATACGACCGTATGTCTCGACACCGAGGTGGAGATCAGCAAAGTGAAGTATTCGCATCTTCTTTTCTCGTGATCTAACTCTACTGATGTATACCGGACCAGCTCCAGCAGCCCTCTACTTAGAAACTCTTAGAACCCCCGCACCTTGAATCTTGCCTTGCTTAAGAAGCAGCAAAGAACGGTTTGCCTCCTCCAGTTGAAATTCCTGGACTTCAGTGCGGATAGGAATCTCTGTTGCCAGAGAGAGGAGGTCTTGAGCATCTTTTCGAGTGCTATTGGCCACGCTCCTTACGGTTCTCTCATAATAGAGGTGCTCCTGGTAATCCATTTCCGGGATAGGGGTCATGTAGATTCCAGCAAGGGCAAGGGTGCCACCTTTTTCCAGAACCCGCAGGGCATCGAGGACTAGTTTTCCTGCGGGTGCGAAAATAATGGCGCTTTGAAGCTTTGCCGGGGGTTCATCTTCTGCTCTCCCTGTCCAAACTGCCCCTAGCTTTTGAGCGAGCTTGCGGTGCTCCTCGCTTCTGGAGAATACGAATACCTGACAGCCCCAATACCTTGCTACCTGGATAACTATGTGGGCAGAGGCGCCGAATCCAAAAAGGCCAAGACGGCCGCCCTTTTCGATGTCTGATAAGCGCAGAGCGCGAAATCCGATGACACCGGCACAGAGCAGGGGAGCTGCCTCCAGATCGGAGAATCCATTTGGAATGGGATAAGCGAAATCCTCGGAGACAACAGTGTACTGAGCATAGCCGCCATCTACGTCATATCCTGTGAAACGGGCTTTTTCGCAGAGGTTCTCATTACCCTTGACGCATAACTTACAATTTCCACAGGTGGAGTTAAGCCATGCCACTCCCGCTCTATCTCCCCTACGAAATCGAGTGACTTCCTCACCAGTTGCATCCACTACCCCTGCAATTTCGTGCCCTGGAATAATGGGCAGCTTCTTGAAGGGGAGTTCGCCTTCTATAATATGAAGATCGGTATGACATACACCACATGTCAAGACTTTGATACGAACTTCTTTGGGCCCTGGTATCGGGTCATCGATCTCGACCATTACCAGAGGCTCTTCCTCAACGGGGCGTGTTTCCTTCAGGGTCATCGCCTTCATCTCAGGGAATGCTCCTTAAAAATCGTTTGCTTAATATATTACCTTCGACCGATAGCTTGCAAAACTCATCATCGTCAATCTCGAGCTGTTTCAGACGGTTGCAGGAAACCTGCCCAGAACGATAGTTCTCCACCCCAAGGTGCAGGTCTGCGAAGTGAAGGAGTCTCATGCCCGGGATTCAGCTCCCAATCGCTCTAGAATCTGGGCTTGGTCAAGCCCCGCAATGGCGATGACCTTTCTTCTGCTGGTAAGCCCGCTCTCTATTATTATGCTACTCTTGCTTACCCCGAGGAGCTGACTCAAATCTTATGCTACCGCTCAGCGGAGCGTAAATCGGAGTGTACTCGATAAGGTGCAGGCTCAAAGGCTAGAACAGGAGCAATATTTCGAATGGCTATCAACTAGATAGCCATTCACTTTACCAGGGGTCAACTTCATATCATAACGCCATGCCGCGGACGATAAAGATAAATCTGGGGTGATTATATTACACCATCGCCGAGGTCTGCTGGCGGACAGATGCCACGATGTCTACCAGAGGCGTTCCCGGGAGATAAATCTCCGCTACCCCCATTTCTTTAAGCGCGGGAAAATCATCCTCATAGATAATCCCGCCCAGTAACAATAATACATCTCCCTTGCCCCGATTTCGTAGCTCCTTGATCGTTTCAGAAACTAGCATCATATAGTTTGCTGATAAAATACTCAGCCCCACTACGTCGACATCCTCTTGAACCGCGGTCATCCCGATCTCGGCGGGCGTCATGTTTCCCCCATAGACGACCTCAAAACCGCCGTCTCGCAGCGCATTACTGACCGCAACGAGCCCCCGCCAGTGCCCCTCGAGCCCCGGCTTGACCATTAGTACCTGTATTGTCTTCTCAGTCATGAAACCCTCACTGCTAAATTCTCATGGGGAACGGCCAAACTCCACTGATTCTGGTGTGCACCTCGGTTATCTCCCCCATGGTGGCGTAGGCTTTAACCGCTTCAAAGGTCGCCGGCATCACATTCTCACCGCTCAGAATAACCTCCTCCAGCTTCTGCAGCGCCGCCTGGACCTTGGCGTTATCCCGCTCTTTCTTCAGCTTCTTTAGCTTCTTGATTTGAATGTCTACGGAGTGCGGGGGATCCGGTCTGAAAATAGGCACCTTATAGGGTACCTCGTCGAGGCGGAACTTGTTTACCCCCACAATTTCAGTCTCGCCAGAAGCCATCTTACGTTCATGCTCAATTATGGCCTCTCTGAGTTCGCGGTGAATCCATCCCGATTCGATAGCTTTTGTCATCCCACCCATATCTTCGATTTTCTGGATGTAATCCCAGGTTTGTTGCTCCAATTCGTTGGTGAGCGACTCGATATAATAG
>JAUWZB010000119.1 GCA_030615555.1 Dehalococcoidales bacterium | reverse complement strand
GCTCGATAAGACCTCCTCATGGCCGATGTCGCCGGCAACGCTGACCACAGTATTATTGGGCCTATACTGGTGGCTCAGGTAGCCCAGGAGCATCTCTCGGCTCAGGGTATTTACCGTTTCCCTGCTCCCGACAATATCACGCCCCAGGGGCTGAGCGGGCCAGACCACTTCATCGATAAGCAGATTCACCCGATAATGGGGTGAATCCATGCTCTCATTAAGCTCCTCGATAATAACCCGGCGCTCCCGCTCCATATCCTGGGCATCGAACCTGGAATAGCGGAGCATATCGACCATCAGGTCTAAAGCGAGGGGAAAGTGGGGGCGAGCCACCTTGCACCAGTAGACGGTGAGCTCCTTATCGGTGCCCCCATTGAGCAGGCCACCTACCCCCTCGATAGCCTCGGCAATCTCCTTCGCCGTGGCGCGGCGCTGGGTCCCCTTAAAGCAGAGGTGCTCAATGAAGTGGGAGGTTCCCGCCTCCTCCTCCCTTTCGTAGCACGAGCCAGCGCCGATGAAGATGGTGATACATACCGAGCGGGTATGGGGCATGGCGCTGGTGATCACACGGAGCCCATTACCCAGAACACTCCTCTGATACACCACGAACCTCACGCAAATTCTAGCCCTCTCCCCTACCCCTGTCAACTTTCTCGAACATTTCGGATGTTTCAAACAATATGATGTGGAGGTAAAAACAGCTGATTCTAATACCACGGTAGCAAAGGTCGAAAAGTTGACTTTGACCTGCTCAATTGCTAATATGAAACCACAGCCTAAAGGGCGAAATTAAAGATGGAGATTGCCCGGGGCATCCACGCCATCCCAGCGGGGATAGACCATTTTTTGGGCATTTTTGCGCCCAATGTCTATCTGGTGGTCGCTAGGGAAGGGGCGCTTATCGACTCGGGATATGGCGATGGGGGGTCAGTCAGTTCACGGGTAGATTATGTAAAAAGCTTCGCGGGGTTGAGGCTAGCCTATATCGTGATCACCCATGCCCACCCCGACCATATCGGTGGTGCAGCGAGGCTCAGCGAGGAGACGGGGGCAAAGATCCTCCTCCACCCCAAGGATGCGTCACAGGTAAGCAAGTTCGCCGTCTCGGTGGATAACATGGTGGAGGAGGGCGATATTATCTCCCTTAATGGCATCGATCTTGAGGTCATCCATACCCCAGGTCACAGCGCGGGGCATATCTGCATTTATATGAGAAAAGAGAGAATCATGTTCTCGGGTGACCAAGTTGTGAGCCAGAGCACCACGGCGATACAGCCACCGGAGGGCGATATGGCACAGTATATCGATTCCCTGCGGAAGCTCCTTAGTTACGATATTGGGCTAATCTACCCCGGACATGGTCCCCCGATAAGGGAGCCGCGGCGAAGCTTGGAGGAGCTGATCCAGCATCGCCTGGAGCGCGAGGAGCGGGTAATCGCCCAATTAAGCCTGGGGAGGGACACAGTAAAGGAACTGGTGGCCGAGATCTATCCTGATCTAGATGGCTTCCTCTATGAAGTAGCCAAGGGACAGGTGCTTGCCCATCTGATAAAGCTGGAGCGAGAGGGGAAGGTATCCTCGGAGGGAAGTGGCGAGGATGCCCGTTATAAACTAGCCCCCCAAAGAGGGAGATGTGCTTAGGCTATTTCCGCAAACCACACAGGTCGAAAAAAACCATCTCTTCATCGGCGGATGCGGCGCCGTGGCACTGGCCGGTGAATTTGGCACGCCGCTCTATGTCTTTGACGAAACGACCCTGAGAGGTAAGTGTGCCGAGTATCGAGGGGAGTTTGCGCAGCGTTACCCCGATAGCCTGGTGAGCTACGCCTGTAAAGCCTTCATCAACCGGGCGCTGGCACAGGTCTTCAAGGAAGAGGGGTTGGGTCTCGACGTGGTCTCCGGTGGGGAGCTGGCGATCGCTAAATCGGTGGGTTTCCCCATGGAGCGGGTCTACTTTAACGGCAATAACAAGTCGCATCAGGAGCTGGAGCTGGCGATAGGGTGGGGGGTGGGACGCATTGTGGTGGACAATTTTTATGAGCTTTCCCTGCTCAACGAGATAGCAAAAGAGGCCGGGACGAGACAAGAGATCCTTCTTCGCCTCTCCCCTGGCGTTGACCCTCACACCCATGCCCATTTAACCACCGGGGCTATCGATAGCAAGTTTGGCTTCCCCATGGCTCAGGCTGAGGAGGCGCTCACCACGGCGATGTCATCCCCTTTTATCGAGCTTATCGGGATCCACTTTCACATTGGCTCCCAGATAGTTGAACTTTCGCCCTATAAGCAGGCGATAGAGAGCGTACTGGATTTTGCTGCCGAGATGGGAAGTAAACATGGCTTTAAGCTCAAAGAACTAAGTACCGGGGGAGGGCTGGCTATCGCCTATACTGAGGACTCCCCGTCCCCTACCATCGGCGAATTTGCCGAGGCGATCGCCTCAACCCTTAGCCTTATGAGCGAAAAACTTGGCCTTGAGCCACCGCGGCTTATCGTGGAGCCGGGGAGGTCCATCGTGGGACAGGCAGGGGTCACCCTCTATACTGTAGGAGCGATAAAGGAGATCAGGGGGGTGCGCAAATATGTCTCGGTAGATGGGGGCATCGCAGATAACATCCGCCCCGCCCTCTATGGAGCCAAATACGGGGCGATAGTAGCAAATAAAGTGGCGGACGAAAATTTGGAGCGGGTCACTGTGGCGGGCAAGTTCTGCCAATCGGGGGACATCCTGATCCAGGACATCGACCTTCCGAAACTCGAGCCTGGAGACATCATTGCCGTGCCCTGCTGTGGTGCTTACTGCCTCTCCATGGCCTCAAATTATAATGCCTCGCTGAAGCCAGCCATCGTTCTGGTCAAGGATGGAAAGGCGCGCCTCATCCGGCGCCGCGAGAGCTACGAAGATTTGATGAACTATGACATTATCTAAAGAGACCGA
>JAUWZB010000069.1 GCA_030615555.1 Dehalococcoidales bacterium | reverse complement strand
CTGGGCCTTATTTCGCAGGATATCGTGGCGCGACAAGGGAAGCTCATTGAGAGGTTTGGCTTGTCCACCACCTGCTCCGGTGTGGATAGGGATGGGGTGCTGAAGGCGATGGAGCTGGACAAGAAGGTGCGGGAGACAGCGATGAGGTGGGTGCTGCTTGAGGGTATCGGCCAGACCACCTTCCGGGACGATGTATCACTGGAAGATGTAGTGGGCGTGCTCAAGGAGCTATTGACATAATCAGGGGTGATCTCTACGGTAGCGCTATCTATAGCCAGGTTCCTTTTAGGACCGTGGCTAAGGGAGCTAGTATAGAGAGCCAAACCAAAGGAGGAATGTCTGTATTTTTGGAGTATCCATTCGTTGAGCGATGGAGCGGGGCGATACGAAACTATATCGAGGTGTTAAAGCCCCGGGAAACCATCTTGCTTACCTTCACCGGCCTTTGCGCTGCGTTGGTCGCTGGCGGGGGCCAACCCCAAATAGCCACGCTTCTTCTCGCCATGCTGGCTATCCTTTTAGGGAGCGGCGGCGCCAATGGCCTAACCAACTATCTCGACCGGGAGGTCGATGCCAAGATGCAGCGTACCAGACACCGCCCCCTTCCTTCGAAGAAGATCTTCCCTGCGGAGAAGATGCTGCCTTTGGCGATAACCCTGGTGGTCATCGCCCTTGTCATCGCCTGGTTTCTACATCCACTTTGCTTCCTCTTCGGTTTATTAGGCATTATCGCCGCCTCGACATGGCGAAAGAGGATAACCTGCGCCTTCCCCCAGGGCGCAATTGCTGGCTGCGCCCCGGTGCTCATTGGCTATCTGGCGATCAGCCACCAGCTAGAGCTGACCCTCCTCTTTCTCTGCGTCCTTATCATGGTTTGGATACCCCTTCATGTCTGGAGCGTGATGATCGCCAATCGTGCGGATTATCGCCAGGCCGGGATCACCTACTTCCCCATCTCCTGGGAGGTCAAAGATACGATAAAGGTGCTCCTGGGACTCGCTGTTCTCCTCTACGGGAGCTCCATCGCCCTCTACCGCTTTAGCGATCTCGGCATGCTTTACCTGGTGGTGGCAAACATCCTGGGGATATTGATGATACTAGCCGCCGCTCGCCTGGTGCTCAGCGGCGTCTCCCACGACGCCTGGCGAGTTTATAAGCTGACCGCCTTCCCTTTTTTGGGCATTCTCTTTCTCACCATGGTCTTAGACCTTTGGTTAATATAAGGAGGCTTTTATGAATTCCAACCTCCGTGAGTACGAAAAGGGGATTCTATTTCTAACCATGGCCTTAGACCTCTGGTTAATATAAGGCGGCTGTTATGGATTCCAGCCTTCGTGAGTACGAAAAAGAGAGACTTCAATGTAGTCCAACTTCCGTGAGGACAAAAAAATGAATTCCAACCTCTGTGGGTACAAAAGAGTAGGCGTTTTGCGATAAAATAAATCCCGACCTTCGTGTGTACGGAAATAGGGGCTTCAATGGATTCCAGCCTTCGTCAGTATGAAAAAGAGGCTTCAATGTAGTCCAACCTCCATAAAGGGCGAAAAGGGCAAAAAATGGATTTCAATCTCGGTGAGCAGGAAAAAATGGTCCAGAACATGGCCAGGGATTTTGCCGAGCGGTCGGTAAGGCCCGTGGCAATGGAGATCGATCGCAAATGCGAATTCCCTTTCGAGCTGGCCAGGGAGATGGGAAGCGTGGGATACTTCGGGCTGCCCTACCCCCCAGAATATGGGGGCGGGGGCGCCGGATACATCGGCTACGTGCTGGTCATCGAGCAGCTCTGCCACGCCTCCATGGTGGCCGGGGCGGTCATCGGGATAAATAGCCTCGCTGAGGAGGCCATCTTCCGCTACGGGAGTGAGGAGCAGAAGCAAAGATTCCTCATTCCCCTGGCTAAAGGAGAGCAGATCTCCTCCTTTGCCTTCACCGAGGCGGCCACCGGCTCCGACCCCAAAGCCATCGAGACCAGGGCCAGACCCGATGGCGACGATTACATCATCACCGGTCAGAAGCAGTTTGTCGCCCTTTCCCCCGCCTCCCAGGTGGCGGTGGTCTTTGCAAAGGACGAAAAAGACGAAACGGAGCGGGTGAGCGCCTTCATTGTGGAGACCTCCTCCCCGGGATACCAGATGCGCCACCCCTGTGAAACCATGGGGGTGAGGGGGCTTTGCCCCACGGTGATTTACCTTGACGATGTTCGTGTGCCCAGGGAGAACCTCCTCGGTGAGCCAGGCAGGGGGTATGGGATCATGCTGGAGGCGGTAAGTGTGGGGAAATTGGCAGTGGCCGCCGAGGCGGTGGGCGTGGGGCAGGGTGCTCTGGAGCTCTCCTTAAACTATGCCCAGGAGAGGAAGGCCTATGGCGATCCCATCGCCGAGCTGCTCTCGATAAAGTGGCTGCTCGCCGAGATGGCCTCCCGGGTGGAGGCATCGCGGTGGCTGACCTATAAAACAGCTTTTCTAAGGGATCAGGGGGCCAGCATCATGAAGGAATCGGCGATGGCGAAGCTTTTCGCCTCCCAGGCAGCGGTTGATGTTACCAGAATGGCGATGCAGGTTCATGGGGCCTATGGCTACATGAAGGATATGGAGATCGAACGGCTATATCGGGATGCCAAGCTCACCGAGCTCTATGAAGGGGTTTCCGAGATCCAGCGAGTGATCATTGCCGATCACCTTTTGAAGGAAAGGGGTTGAACTCTGATACTAATAAAAGGATTAAACCGACGAAGCAAGAGGAAACGACACTGATAGAGGGCGAAAGATTGAGTTTTGAGATAACAAAATCCTGCCCCTACACCGGGGCGCGTGCCGGCATGCTCACCACCCCCCACGGCGTGGTGCCAACCCCTGCGTTCATTCCCGTAGGCAGCCAGGCTACGGTTAAGTCCCTCACCCCCCGGGAGTTTTCCGACCTGGGGACAAAGATAGTGCTGGGGAACGCCTACCACCTCTATCTCAGGCCCGGCATCGCGGTCATCGAAAAGCTGGGGGGTCTCCATCGCTTTATGAGCTGGCCCGGCCCCCTCCTCACCGACAGCGGTGGCTATCAGGTCTTCAGCCTGGCTCACCTGCGCCAGGTCAGCGACGAGGGGGTGCATTTCCACTCCCATATCGATGGCAGCGAACACCTCCTCACCCCGGAGCGCTCGATCGAGTTCCAAGAGGCGCTGGGCGCCGATATTATCATGGCCTTCGATGAATGCCCCCCTTACAGCGAGGACATCGATGCGGTGAAGGAGGCTGTGGCGCGAACCCATCGTTGGGCCGAGAGGTGCCTGAGCAGCAAGAAAAGGACGGATCAAGCCCTCTACGGGATCGTTCAGGGGGGCGCCTTTACGGAGCTTCGCCACTATTCAGCAAGCTTCCTCACCGCTTTAGGCTTTGATGGCTACGGCATAGGGGGGTTGAGCATTGGCGAGCCCAAGGAGGTGACGAAGGCTATCGTGGAGGAGACGGTGGCGCTGCTCCCTGAGGACAGGCCCCGCTATCTCATGGGGGTAGGCTCGCCGGATGATCTCATCGCCGGCGTCTCGCAGGGGATCGACATCTTCGATAGCGCCCTGCCCACCCGCATCGCCAGAACCGGCGGTTTTTTCACTCGTTATGGCCGAAGAATCATCAGGAACGCTCATTTTAGGGATCGGGACGGCCCCCTGGATGAGGGGTGTGACTGCGATACCTGCCGAAACTTCTCCGCAGCCTACCTTCATCACCTTTTCCGGTGCGAGGAGCTTTTGGCCTACAGGCTCGCTACCATCCACAACCTGCGCTTTGTATTGAGGCTTATGGAAGAGATGAGGCGAAGCATCCTTGACGGGAGCTTCCCCTCTTTTAAGGAGTCCTTCCTCTCTAGCTACGAGCCCACCGATGAGGCGATGCGGCTCTCCCAAAGGCAGAAGGGAAGGAAGTGGCGAGCGACAAAGTTTAGTGAGCGTTCTTAAGAATTCGCCAATCGTGAGAATATATGTTGAATTGTCGGCCTCTGCGAATCCCCCCCTGGCCTTCAAAAACCATCCTACTTAGCCTGGGAGGCGAGCCTCTCTAACACCCCTTCGGGCAGTTGCTTTGCGATATCGATCTTCTTGACACAGGCGGTCTTAATGCCTCGCTTTTTCGCCTCCTCCTTAAGCTGCTTGACATCGATCTTTTTGGTCAGCTCCTCAATATCCATTCTTCACCTCCCCCAATGCCCCGTTTTTCCATCGGACAATTTTTAGAGGTCTATCGCCTTAGCATAAAGGCTAATTATATTTCGCTCTCCACCAACTCCACCCCCACCCCTTTAGCTGTTACCCAGGCCAGCCCCTGCTCAAGATCCTCATCGCTTCCCTCCAACTCCAGCACCACCCACCCTCGCTCGTCAGCGATATCGGCGCGGCGAATATTTGTCACGATCCTGAAATCCTGACCGAGATTAAAAATCACCGGTTCGGTGACCAGCTCAGGGGGGAAGGTAAGCTTCATTCGTCGCTTCACCATCTCGTCCTCCTATCATGTCCTTTCTTCCGTCACAGCGCTCTTAATATAATCTACAATCTCTTGTGAGGGGGTGCCCGGACCGAAGACAGTGCTAATTCCTAGCTGCTCAAGGAAGGGGATATCCTCCTCTGGGATGATGCCCCCCGCAACCACGATGACATCCAGTCCCTTCTCTTTGAGCTGCGCCGTAATAGCAGGGAAGAGGTCCAGGTGTGCACCCGAGAGAATGCTTAGCCCCACCACCTTCACATCCTCCTGAAGCGCGGCTTCAGTGATCATCTCCGGTGTCTGGCGAAGCCCGCTATAGATAACCTCCATGCCTGCATCGCGCAGGACGCGCGCCACAAACTTGGCGCCCCGGTCGTGTCCATCCAAGCCTGGCTTGGCAATCAATACCCGGATCATTTCAGCCACGAGGATCCCCTTTTTCGTCCTTTTCGGTCGTTACATTTGGATAGTGCAATCAATATCAGGCTAATCTCCTCACACAAGCGCACCCTTTAGCCCTTCTGGATCAGCTCGATGAGCACCCCTTTTGCCGCGCGGGGGTGAAGGAAAGCGACCTTTCCGGCAAGGCCCGTCCTCGCCTGCTTATCGATAAGCTCCACGCCCCTTGCCTCCATGGACTTGAGCTCCTCATCGATGTCGTCCACCTCCAGGCAGATATGATGAAAGCCCTCCCCCCGCTTCTCAAGGAATTT
>JAUWZB010000114.1 GCA_030615555.1 Dehalococcoidales bacterium | reverse complement strand
AACCTCGTCCCGGATGCGGTGGCGCGTTATATCAGGGAGCAAGGGCTTTATTCGTACTGAAAAGTTTTCGTACTTATCGTGAGGTTTCATGAGGCCATCCTCGGCTTATTGAGAGGGGTGCATCTTTAAAAAAGTGGTTGGGAAAGGGCGAAAAAGGCGAAAAGGAGGAGGTTTGAATTGACCCTGGAGCAACGAAAAAGGTTTTTGGAACTGGTGAAGGAGCGGGCACTACTGCGCGGCGATTTCACGCTAGCCTCGGGTGCGAAAAGTTCTTACTTCTTTGACCTTAAGATGGTTACCCTTTCTCCGGAAGGCGTATACCTTATTGGCAAGCTGGTTTTTGATCTCTTGAAAGGGAGCGGTATTGATGCTATTGGCGGGTTAACCCTGGGCGCTGACCCCATTGTCACGGCGGTCGCCTTGGTTAGCCATCTTGAAGGGAGGCCAATCCCCGCCTTCATCGTGAGAGGGGAGCTGAAGGAGCACGGCACGCAGAAGGCTATCGAGGGGAATGTCCCTGGAAAAGGCTCGCGGGTAGCCATCGTGGAGGATGTGATCACCAAGGGGGGCGCCACCTTCAAGGCGATAAAGGCGGTGGAGGCTGTGGGCTGCCAGGTGGTCAAGGTGGTGGCGCTGTTGGACCGCCACCAGGGCGGCAGCGATGAGCTCCGCAAGCGGGGGTATGATTTCACCGCCCTCCTGCATTCAGATGCCTCGGGAGAGGTTAGCCTTGACTAGACGGCTCTGCCCCTTCTGACGACCGCAGCGGCCAACGGGGTAACAATAAGCCACAGCGCTATAGTCATCAGCATGGCCATCGGGTAGCCTATGGTCTTGACGCCGAAATCTGGGGCGATGATGCCCCAGAAAATCATGGTCAGCCAGGCGCAGAAGAAGAAGCCAAGACCGGCAGCGGGAATAGCGAAGAAGCCCATTCCACACCTCCCTTACATTTGTTAAGCCCTAAATATCCAAATTCCGGACGCTTTTGGCATGGGCCTGGATGAAGGCTTTGCGGGGCGGGACCTCGTCTCCCATCAGCGTCTCGAAGGTTTTGTCCGCCTGCACGGCGTCCTCTACACTAACCTGCACTATCGTCCTGGTCTCCGGGTTCATCGTGGTGTCCCAGAGCTGCTGCGCGCTCATCTCTCCCAGGCCCTTGTAGCGCTGCACCGCCACCTTCCCTTTGATCCGCCTCACCAGCTCCTCCTTCTCCATCTCTGAATAGACCCAGTGCTGCTCCTTGCTGTCGCTGATGCGGTAGAGGGGCGGCTGGGCGATGAAGAGATGACCGCCGGTGATCAGCTCCGCCATGTGGCGGAAGAAGAAGGTGAGGAGAAGGGTGCGAATATGGGCACCATCAACGTCGGCATCGGTCATGATGATGATGCGATGGTAGCGCAGCTTGGCAAGCTCCAATTGCTTATCGATGCCGATCCCCAGGGCGGTGATGATGGTGCGGATCTCCTCATGGGCCAGCATCCTCTCCGGGGAAGCCTTCTCCACATTGAGGATCTTGCCCTTTAAGGGGAGGATCGCCTGGAAGCGGCGGTCTCGCCCCTGCTTCGCTGAGCCGCCAGCCGACTCTCCCTCCACCAGATAAAGCTCGCATTGCGCGGGGTCCTTATCCGAGCAATCGGCGAGCTTGCCGGGCAGGGTGGCTGTTTCCAGGGAGTTCTTTCTGAGCACCAGGTCGCGCGCCTTGCGCGCTGCCTCACGAGCGCGCGCTGAGGTGAGACACTTTTCGATGATCCGTTTCGCCTCTGAGGGATGCTCGTCAAGGTATTGGGAGAGACCATCCACCACTGCCGACTCCACATGATTCTTTATCTCCGGGTTGCCCAGCTTTGCCTTGGTTTGTCCCTCAAACTGGGGCTCGGCGAGCTTAACGCTGATGATGGCCACCAGCCCCTCTCTGGTGTCATCGCCGATGAGATTGGTCTCATCCTCCTTGAGGAGCTTGAGATTTCTGGCGGTGTCGTTGATGATGCGGGTGATGGCGGTGCGAAACCCGGTAAGATGGCTGCCGCCGTCCTGGGTATTGATGCAGTTGGCAAAGCTAAAGGTGGTCTCGGCGAAACCCTCGTTATATTGCAGGGCCACCTCAACCTCGGTGCCATTGACCACCTTTGAGACATAGATGGGCTCATGGAGCACTGGCCGATTTTTGTTGAGATATCGGGCAAAGCTGGCGATGCCCCCTTCAAAGTAGAAGGTGACCTCGCGGTCTGATCTTTTGTCATCAAAGTGAAGCTCCAGCCCCTTTGTCAGGTAGCACATCTCCCGGAAGCGCTGCGCCAGGGCATCGAAATCGTAGTGCAGGTTGCCGAAGATCTCCTTATCGGCGAGAAAGGTGGTGATCGTTCCCGTATCCGAGGCCTCGCCCACCTCCTCCACCGAATTCTGGGCGACCCCGCGGCAATATTCCTGCCGGTAGCACTTGCCGTCCCGCTTCACCTCCACCTGGAGCTCTGAGGAGAGGGCGTTTACCACGGAGGCGCCCACCCCGTGAAGCCCGCCGGAGACCGTGTAGCCCCGACCACCAAACTTAGCCCCGGCGTGGAGCATGGTCATCACCGCCTCCAAAGCCGAGGTGCTTGTTACCGGGTGGACCTCAACGGGGATCCCCCTGCCGTTATCGGCGACTGCCACCCGACCATCCTTGAGGATGGTCACCGCCACCCTATCGCAACAGCCGGTCAACGCCTCATCGATGCTGTTGTAAACGATCTCCTGCACTAGCTGATGGAGACCCCGCTGCCCGGTGCTCCCGATATACATCCCCGGGCGCCGGCGCACCGCCTCCATGCCGCCCAGCACCTCGATGTCTTCAGCGGTGTACTCGTTGTTCCTGTTCGCTCCTATATTGATTGTGGCCTCCCTCGCAAAAAGGGTTTCGCCCAGCCAAAGCTTGGCTATGGCGAAACCTAAAAGACCATCCCTGCGCTAATAATTCTCTTCATTAAACAATTATATCACAAACGAACGGATATGTGAAGCGATTATGTGGAAACTGTC
>JAUWZB010000141.1 GCA_030615555.1 Dehalococcoidales bacterium | reverse complement strand
CCACTGGGGGAGCGGGGTATTGCTTCCTACCTCCGCCACCTTCACCTCGGGGAAGTGGACGGTGAAGGAGCGGTGGAGGAAGGGTATCGTGAACCTTCCCCCATCGAAGCTAGCCCCGCTCATGGAGGCAGCAACATGGGGGCTGAGCCGCGCCATGTCTTTCCGCGCCTTCTGGTAAGCGATGTCAAGACCCATCGTTATTTAAGTATAATACACGTGAAGGGGCGAGGCAACATGGTGTACTCATCCACATGATCAGTGACACATCACCCCCTTGCCAGGGCTGGGTCTTCGACCTCTTACTACCCACCCGCCCGCCCCGGAATGTATTTCTGGGGGACACCCCCAGGCCCCCGCCAGAGGGGAGGCCCCTCTGGACTCCCCTCTGCAACCTACCGCGTAGCGCGAGGCTTTAGCCTCGCCAAGACCCTAGCATGTAGGGTGGGTGGAGTGAAACGAAATCCACCATCCCAAGAGTCACCCATCTATCTGAACGAGATCATGATGGTTCCCCGTGGCGCTTGATGTTTAATTTTTGGGCGCTTTTTGGTATAATAGATTGGAGTGGCTCGTGGTTTGGAGGGAGGAATGAGTTCGAAGTTCCTGAAAAGAGGCATTATTTATCTGGTGGTGATCGCCGCGCTGGTGGCGCTCTTCTTTGCCTTTTTACCCCGTTCTCCTGAGGTTAAGACTGGCTACCTTGACGACCTGGTAACACTGGCGACAACGGGCTCTGTGGAGCTAGCGGACGGTACGGTAATAGAGGGCGACATCGACCGGATAGTGCAAGAGGGGGAGACCCTTACCGCAATGGCTGGTGATACCCCACTGTTGCACGCCGGTTTTTCTGGGACTAGCTATGAGTTGGAGCAGTTCTTAGAGGGGCGCGGAGTCGATATGAGCAAGGTGGCGCTCGATCCAAAACCCCCGAGCGGCTTTGATTGGGGCAGTTTGCTCTTCACCCTGCTGCCTTTGGCACTCTTTATTGGTTTGATCTGGTTCATCTTTAGCCGCGCGCGGGGGGCGGGGAATCAGGCGATGAGCTTTGGCCGGAGCAAGGCGCGCCTGTTTCCCAGCACCAAACCTGCCGTTACCTTCGATGACGTCGCCGGGATTGATGAGGCGAAACAGGAGCTCCAGGAGGTGGTGGAGTTCCTCGGGACTCCTGAGAAGTTCCGCGCCCTTGGGGCGCGCATCCCCAAAGGGGTGCTCCTTGTTGGGCCGCCGGGGACGGGGAAGACGCTCCTGGGGCGTGCCGTGGCTGGTGAGGCCGGTGTCCCTTTCTTCTCCATAAGCGGCAGCGAGTTTGTGGAGATGTTTGTCGGTGTGGGCGCTTCCCGGGTGAGGGACCTCTTTGACCAGGCGAAACGCAATAGCCCCTGTATTGTCTTTATCGATGAGATCGATGCTGTGGGGCGTCACCGGGGGGCGGGGTTCGGCGGTGGCCATGATGAGCGGGAGCAGACCCTGAACCAGATACTGGTGGAGATGGACGGCTTTGACACCTCCACCAATGTCATCGTCCTCTCAGCGACTAATCGCCCTGACATCCTTGACCCGGCGCTGCTTCGCCCCGGCCGCTTTGACCGACAGGTGGTGTTGGACCGGCCCGATATCAAGGGTCGTAAGGGGATCTTGGAGGTGCACGCCAAGGGTATGCCTTTGGATGATTCAGCCAATCTGGAGACCGTTGCCAAGCAGACCCCGGGCTTCTCTGGTGCTGACCTCGCCAACCTGGTGAATGAGGCAGCCATCCTGGCAGCACGGCGCAATAAGAAGGAAATCGGCCTCCAGGAGCTTGAGGAGTCCATCGACCGGGTGATCGCTGGCCCTGAGCGGAAGAGCAGGCTCATCAGCCCCAAGGAGAAGGAGATCACCGCTTACCATGAGGCAGGTCATGCCTTGGTAGCCCGGATGCTCCCCAACGCTGACCCGGTGCATAAGGTCTCGATAATCGCTCGTGGCATGACGGGTGGCTACACTCGCCTGCTGCCCACCGAAGATCGCTATCTGTGGACCCGCTCCCAGTTCAACGACATGCTGGCTACCATGCTTGCCGGGCATGCCGCTGAGGATATCATCTTTGGTGAGATGACCACAGGGCCCGGGAGTGACATCGAGCAGGCAACCAAGATCGCCCGCAGGATGGTCACCGAATACGGAATGAGTGAGCGGTTGGGCCCCCGCACCTTCGGGCGAAGGGAGGAACTGGTCTTCCTGGGGCGTGAGGTGGCGGAGCAGAAGGACTACGGTGACAAGATTGCTGACGAGATCGATGTGGAGGTTAACCAGATCATCCAGCATGCCCATAGCGTGGCCAGGGAGGTCCT
>JAUWZB010000088.1 GCA_030615555.1 Dehalococcoidales bacterium | reverse complement strand
GATCTCCTCTTTGGGCATGCCCAGGAGGTCGCCAAGGACATATTCGTTGTGCTCCCCGAGTAGCGGGCCACTGTGGGAAATCCGAGCGGGTGTGGTAGAGAATCTCCAGGGCGGGGCGAGCACGATGCGCTTCCCGATTGTGGGGTGCGTCACCTCGGTGGCAAATCCCCGCTCTTTAAGGTGGGGGTCCTGGAATAGCTCTGTGCCGTTGAAGGAGGGCATGGCGGCGACCCCGGCCTTTTGGAGCCTCTCCGTTACCTCATAGTGTGTCTGATTAATTGTCCACTCCCCGATGAGCCGATCGAGCTCCTCTTGGTTCTGCCACCTGCGGTAGGCATCGGAGAATTTTTCTTCCCTGGTCCACGGAGGGTTTCCCAGGGCATCGCAAAAGCCTTGCCACTCCTCTTCGGTGGCGATGGCGATGGAGACCCATTTATCCTCACTCTGGCAGGGGTAGCAATTGTGTGGTGCCATAATTTCATCGCGATTCCCCTTGCGGAGGGGGACACGATTATTCATAGTGTAGTCCAGGAGGGCGTCGCCGATGAGCACGGCGATCGTCTCGGTGGAGGAGAGGTCGATATGCTGTCCCTGGCCGGTCTGCGCGCGGTAATAAATGGCGATGAGGATGGCAAAGGCACTGGTGGCGGCACTTCTCAGATCGCTGGAACCCATGAGGGGGACGGGGCGAGCGTCAGGGTAGCCGGTGAGGTGTGCTAGGCCACCATGGGCGGCGAAGGTGGGGGCAAAGCCAGCGTAATGCCTCTCGGGCCCCACGGCGCCCATCGCTGATGAGGAGAGCATGATAATATCGGGCTTTACTTCCTTCAGGACATCGTATCCCAGCCCCAGTTTGTCCATCACCCCGGGGCGAAAGTTCTCTGCCACCACATCGCTAATCCCGACCAGCCTTTTTGCCAGCGCCACCGCCTTGGGCTGCGTGAGGTCGAGGGTGATGGCCATCTTGTTAAGATTAATGTCGTTAAAGATGGACGATTGGTCGAAACCTTTATCGGCGGGGCCAGTTGCTATGGCACGCATCCTCGCGTGGTCGGGGCGCTTGCTGCTCTCGATCTTGATCACCTCGGCTCCCATAAAGGCGAGGAGCATGGTGGCGTAGGGGCCGGCCCAGGCCCAGGTGAAATCGGTAATCCTTATCCCTTCCAATGGGGCGCGTGTCATGTTAACACCATCACTTTAGATAATCCCGGCCCCCCTCATCCTTGACAGCTCCTCCCGGGTATAACCCAACCGCTTACCGAAGACCTCCTCGTTGTGCTCGCCGAGAAGGGGGGCGGGGCGCACAAATCGCAGGGGTGTCTTGGAGAAGCGATAGGATGCCGTGGGGCATTTGACCTTGCCCATCTCGGGATGCTCCACCTCTACAAAGAACCCCCTGGCCTGGAGCTGCTTCGATGCGACCAGGTCCTCCACCGTAGTCACCATGCCGATGGGGCAGTTCAGCGCTTGGGACCGATGATAGACCTCATCCTTGGTTTGATTAATCATCCATTCCGCAATACGCTCGTTTATCTCTTGGGCATAAATATACTTGCTCAGCTCACCCTGATACCGCTCATCCTGAGCCCAATCTGGATTGCCCAGGAGGTTGATGAGGCCCTGCCAGTGATGCTCCCCGCCTAGGGTGATCAACACGTAGCCATCCTTGCAACGCTGCAATCCCCCCACCATGTATTGCATGAACACGGTGCTCCCCCTCTCGTCATTTCCGAACATGCCCATCTCCACCCTTTCCAGGGCGATCAGCGATTCCTGCTTGGAGATATCGATGTGCTGACCCGTGCCGGTGAATAAGCGGCTGTATAGGGCACCCATGATCGCGGTGGCAGCGTTGAGCCCGCAGTCGTAGTCTCCCAGGAATCCGGGACCCTTGGTGGGTTTCGGGGTCTCCTCGGGTAGGATCGAGGCCAGGATTTTGGCCACCCCGCTACCGTGATAGGTGTTGAGGTGATAAGCCTTGTAGTCTCGATAAGGGCCATCCTGCCCAAAGGGGGTGATCGATGTCATAATCAGGCGGGGATTTATCCCCTTCAGGCTTTCATAGTCCAGGCTCAGCTCCTTCATCGCTTGGGGAGGGTTGTCCTCCACCAGGACATCGCTCTCCTTCACCAGCTCCTGGAATATTTTCCGCCCCGTGGTGGTGTTGAGGTTCAGAGTGATCCCCCGTTTGTTGGTGTTGAGGTAGAAGAAGAACCCGCTCCGCTCTGGGTGGGGGACATCCTTCAAGAAGGGCTCCCGCCTCCTCGCCTCATCGCCCACTTGGGGCGGCTCGATCTTGATCACCTCGGCGCCCAGGTCAGCAAGGAGCTTGGTGCAGTAGGGGCCGGCGGCGAGCTGGGCATACTCCAGCACCTTAACCCCGGCCAAAGCCGTTTCGCTTATTCGCACTTTCCGCTTTATAACACACCATTAGGCCACCCTTAAAAGGGAGTTGTGGTGACCTCATCTCTCTGGTTCACATTAATATCATGACACTGCTGCTGCTATCGCTATTGGACAATCCATAGTTGCCTCGCGGTTGTCAGCTTTGGGCTGTCAGGGCTTTGCCTGACAGCCCTCGTGCTCAGCAGACCCGTCAGCTAAGTCGGCAGACATCTTATTCTAGATTTACCTTGACTCCGAAGGGGACTCGGATTGTTAGAACCAATTAGGCACGTGTGGTCAACGTAATTTATTCAATTACCTTTCAAGAAATCCAAGACTTCTTTATTAAATCTGCCGGGCATTTCCATAATGAATCCATGTGACCCACCCTCAACTTTAACTAGCTTAGCATTTGGTATCCTGCTTGCTATCACGTCTGAGGAGCGAGGTGGCGCAGCCCTGTCTCCAGTTCCAGTAATCACCAAGGTTGGAGCTTCAATGGTGTGTAGCCTGTCCAGCGTGTTGCAACTCGCACCTGCCGCAAGCTGCCCTATAAGACCCTTAAAGTCAACTAATCTAGCGTAAAACTTGGCTATAGGAACTAGAAAAACTATTCTATACAGCCTCATGTTAAAAGCTACGGCGAGTAGCGTCCTCATGAACTTCGTGATATCTACACTTCTGATATCCTCCTCAAGGAAGTCCTCTCTAAGACCGAAAGCTTTCAGTATCTCTGAAGTAATTTCACGCATCTCACCCTCTCGCCCCGCAAGGGTCGATGCTAAGATAAGCTTCCTCACCCTTTCAGGGTAGTTGAGGGCAACCTCCTGAGCAATCATGCCTCCGAGAGAGAATCCCAGTATGTGAGCTCTGTCAATTCCGAGATAGTCCATCAAACCGATTGTATCATCTGCCATCGCCCTCATAGTGTAGGGGCTACTTGGCTTATCCGTTTTTCCAACGCCTCTGTTGTCAAACGTAATGACCTTGTAATACTTTTTGAAAGCACGGGTTTGGAAAAACCAAGCGTGACGCCCGCCCCCAAAGCCCATTATCAAAATCAAGGGCTCTCCTTCCCCATCCACCTTGTAGCGGATATTAATTCCACTCACTTTCGTTTTCGGCACAGGACACCACCCTATATTCAATCTCTTTTACAAATTGGAAAAGAGCCGTTATCTTTTTTGCAACAATATCACATTGTGGGCTACTCGGCAAGCATCTCCCAGGGGCATTGGTGAAGCGATTACAACGGGGCCAGAATCGGTGTAGAATAGAGTGACGGGAGGGTTTCATGGCAGGGATGGAAAGGTATTTGAAATGCACCTACACTATCGATTGCGAGGAGGAATCTGTAAAAGAAAAAGCTCGAGCATTAACTGCCGGTCAGGAGACCACGATAGAGAAGGCTAAGGCCCTATTCTATTTCGTGAGAGACCATACTAAATATAATCCCTATGTGCCAATTTATCTTCTTGAGGACAACAAAGCAAGCACCACCTTAAAGCGTGGCGAGGGGTATTGTGTGCAGAAGGCGATCCTGCTGGCTGCCTTAGCCAGGGCTTCGGGTATTCCCGCCCGTCTGGGGTTTGCTGATATCCGCAACTACATTCTTCCGAAGAAAATGGCTGAGATAATGAGAGGCGAAAACCTGTTTATCTATCACGGCTATGTTTCGCTTTATATAGATGGCAAGTGGGTTAAGGCTACTCCGGCCTTTGATCTGGGAATGTGTCAGGAACAACGAATTATTCCGGTGGATTTCGATGGTAAAAGCGATGCCCAATTTCACCCCTATAATAG
>JAUWZB010000043.1 GCA_030615555.1 Dehalococcoidales bacterium | reverse complement strand
GGGGGCGGGCGCGTTTCTTTAGCGATTCAGCCGCAGAGCACCGAGGAGGAGGAGAGAGGGAGGGCCTATAATGCCGAGGGGCGTAATAAGCGGAGCATCGTGTTGAACCTGAAGATAGATCAGGCTCGTGAGGTCTTTTATAAGCTTGCGGAGCAGGCTGATGTCATTGCTGACGAGTTCCGCCCAGGGGTGGTGAAACGCCTGGGCGTGGATTACGAAACCATCAGGGAGATAAACCCCAGAATAATCTATTGTTCCATTACGGGCTATGGGCAAGATGGCCCCTATGCGCAGCTTCCCGGGCATGACATCAACTACATATCGACGGGTGGTGCCCAGAGTATGATCGGCCCACGGGGTGGCCCCCCCGTAATGACGGTCAACCTGATCGGCGATTATGCGGCGGGGGGTATGCAGGCCGCCCTCGGGATCACGGCAGCCCTGATGGCCAGGGAGCGCACGGGCAAGGGGCAGCATGTGGACATCGCCATGACGGATGGCGTCGTTTCGCTGATGCATGGCGAAGCTGCGGGCTACTTCGCTACGGGCCGGGTGCCTACCCGAGGGGACCTACTCGTGATCGGTGGGGCACCCTTCTATGGGATCTATGAAACAAAAGACGGTAAGTATGTGAGCATCGGGGCCCTTGAGCCCTGGTTCTATGAGAACCTCTGTCGGGCGCTAGGCAGGGAGGATCTCATCGCTTACGAGTGGAATCAGGGAAAATGGGATGAGATCGCCTCCAGTTTTCGGGAGATCTTCCGCACCAAAACGAGGGATGAATGGGTCGAACTCCTCAGGCAAACCGACGTCTGCGTGGCCCCCGTCAATTCCGTGGACGAGGTCTTCTCCGACCCTCAGGTAGTTCACCGCAAGATGGTGGTGGAGATCGACCACCCCACGCTGGGAAAGGTTAAGCAGGTGGGCATCTCCATCAAGCTCTCGGAGACCCCCGGAGCGGTAAGAAGCACCGCACCTCGGCCAGGCCAGCATACCGAGGAGATTCTGCGGAGCCTGGGCTACACCAAGGAAGGCATCGCGGAATTGCGCGAATCGGGGGCAGTAGCGTAGATTCAGCTAAATTTTTCCTGGAGCACTAGGGCCACCGCCCCCATGGCCCCGGCATCGGCCCCCAGCCGGGCTGGTTCAATACGAACCGCCCTGGCTGGTAGCTCAAAGGCGCGCTCCCTGACCACTTTGATGGCCGGGTCGAGAAGCAGCGGGCCCATCTGGGATAAGCCGCCCCCGATCAGGACGAGCTGGGGATTGAAGATATTGACTAGGTTGACCAGTCCCACTCCTAGGTAATAGCCGGTGCGTGAAATCAATTCCTTGGCCAGCCGGTCGCCATCCTGGGCAGCTAGAAAAACGCTCTGTGCGCTGACTTTTTTCGTACTCCCCCCTTCCCTCCCCGCCCTTGGGTCCCCCGCCGCAAAATTCAAGATGGTGGTTTGGGCGCCAGCCTCAACCTGCCTCACCGCCTCCCTGGCCAGGGCGGTCCCGGAGGCGAGGGTCTCCCAGCAGCCAATGTTGCCACAGTTGCAACGAGGGCCATTGATATCGATGGTCATATGCCCGATCTCGCCGGCGCTCCCCGATGCGCCCCGATAAAGCTGGCCACCGATTATTATCCCGCCACCGATCCCGGTGCCCACCGTCACGTAGACGAGATTTTCGATGCCTACCCCACCGCCAAAATAATGCTCCCCTAATGCAGCGACGGTGGCATCATTTTCCAGGTAGGTGGGAAGGCTGAATTCTCGCTGGATTATGTCTTTAAGGGGGATGTTATGCCACCCTGGCAGGTTTGGGGAGAGGGTGATAACACCGGTGGAGGTCTCGCAGGCACCGGCAGCACCAATCCCGATGCCCGCAATGTCCGCTCCAGATGCAACCTGCTTGATGGACTCGATGATCCGCTTGATAACTGCTTCAGGCCCTTCATGAGCAAGGGTATCCCTCAGGTCTCGCTCCTTAATGTTGCCGCTAGAGTCTGACAGGATAACATTTATCTTGCTGCCCCCTAAATCGACACCGACAATCATTTGTTTGGGCATGGCATCCCTAGAATATAGTATAATGGGTAGCAGGTCAATCTGGAAAAGCGATGCCCAGTCTAAAGCTTCTCGCCATCGCCGGCAGCCCGCGGCGCGGTGGCAATACCGATCTATTGCTCCAGGAGGTGAGCCGAGGGGCAAAAAGTGGTGGCGCTGCGGTAAAAACAGTTTTTCTCAGTGAGCTATCTATTGCCCCCTGTCAGCACTGCGACCGCTGCCTGGAAACAGGAAGGTGCGCCATTGAGGATGACATGCAGTGGCTCCACAGCGAGTTGAGGGGGGCAGATCGCCTGGCTTTAGCCTCCCCGATCTTCTTCATGGGGGTGACCGCCCAGACAAAGGCGATGATCGATCGCTGCCAGGCTTTATGGGCATTAAAGTACGTACTCAGGCTGCCGGTGGCGACTAACGATGGGCGAGAGCGAAGAGGGCTATTTATCTCCGTGGGCGGCAGAAGGAGCACCAATCTTTTTCAGCCTGCCATAGCTACGGTGAAGAGCTTCTTCAAAACCATCGATGTCATATATTCCGGTGCCCTCCTTTTCCCCAGCGTAGAAGAGAAGGGAGCCATCGCCCGGCATTCCACAGCGCTCGGCGAGGCTTTCCTGGCTGGGCAGAGGCTGTCTGAAGACTGACAGAGGTTTCGGTAGAAAGTTGCTGAAGGGTTGCTACTCTACGATATATAGGCTAAAATGCTAATTTTGTAGGGGGCTAAATGCCAGGGATTGCCAATAATATTACCGAGCTCGTGGGGAATACCCCTCTTGTCAGGCTGAACAAGATAAGCCGGGGTCTGGGAGCAGAGGTAATGGCGAAACTTGAGTTTTTAAACCCCCTCGCCAGCGTCAAGGACAGGATCGGTGTCTCGATGATTAACGCCGCCGAAGGGGACGGCGCGATTGAAGAGGGTACCGTGATCATCGAGCCCACCAGTGGCAATACCGGGATTGCCCTGGCCTTTGTCTGCGCTGCCAGGGGTTATCGATTGATCCTCACCATGCCCGACACGATGTCCCTGGAGCGCAGGAGGCTGCTTAAGGCCCTGGGGGCGGAGTTGGTCTTGACACCGGGAGCTGAGGGGATGAGCGGGGCGATCAGGGAGGCGGAGCGATTGGCGAAAAGTATTCCCGATTCCTTTATGCCCCAGCAGTTCAAAAATCCCGCTAACCCGCGGGTTCATCGCGAGACCACCGCCGAGGAGATCTGGAGGGATACTGAGGGGCGGGTGGATATTTTAGTTGCCGGCGTGGGCACCGGTGGGACGATCACCGGGGTTGCTGAGGTAATCAAGCAGAGAAAGACGACCTTTCAGGCCATCGCTGTGGAGCCAGCGGGCTCGCCAGTCCTCTCCGGGGGGAAGGCTGGTTCCCATGAAATTCAAGGCATCGGCGCGGGGTTTGTCCCCGAGGTGCTGAGAATGGAGCTCATCGATGAGATCATTCCAGTCACCGATGAGGATGCAGCGATAATGGCCTACAGTTTGGCCAGGGAGGAGGGGATACTCGCAGGCATATCCTCAGGGGCGGCAACCTGGGCCGCAGTAGAGGTGGCAAAAAGAGCGCAAAGCAAGGATAAGCTTATCGTGGTAATACTGCCAGACAGCTGGGAGCGCTATCTAAGCACCCGGCTTTTTGGAGGTAGTGAAGTTGGCTAATCCCTTTAGTATCCTTAGAGAGGACCTGAGGACGGTTTTTGCCAAAGACCCGGCGGCGAGAAACACCCTGGAGGTCATCTTCTGCTATCCAGGACTGCACGCCCTGTGGCTTCATCGTTTCACTCACTTCCTTTGGCGGCATAGACTCCGCCTCATCGGTCGTTTCCTCTCCCAGCTTAATCGTTTCTTCACTGGGATCGAGATTCACCCCGGAGCGTCGATCGGCAGGAGGTTCTTCATCGACCATGGCATGGGCGTGGTCATCGGGGAGACCTCGGAGATCGGCGACGATGTATTGCTATATCAGGGGGTGGTCTTGGGGGGGACCACACATGAGAAGCGGAAACGCCACCCTACCCTTGGTAACGACGTGGTTATTGGAGCGGGGGCCACATTACTGGGCGCCATTACCATTGGGGATGGGGCGAGGATCGGCGCAGGCTCGGTGGTGGTGCAGTCCGTGTCCCCTGGGGCGACCGTAGTGGGGGTTCCCGGGCGCGCGGTGACGGAGGGAGTGGGTCCAGCGGAGGCGTTGGAACACGGCAGATTGCCCGACCCCGTTAGTGAGGCGATCAGGCTTATCCTTGCCGAGCAGGCCGGGCTGGCGGAGCGCCTGCGGAGGCTTGAGGAATCCCTCCGGAAGGATGACGAGACCCCAGAGAAGCAGGGCGATGATCAAAGCATGGCTCATGGATAATTAAGGAGGAGGAATTGGCAAAAACCATCGCAGAGATCAATGAAAAGATTCGCCAGGGCCAGGCGGTAGTGGTGACCGCCGAGGAGGTCATCGGCCTGGTGGCGAAGAAGGGTGTGGCGAGGGCCGCTCGGGAGGTGGACGTGGTGACCACGGGCACCTTTAGTCCCATGTGTGGCTCTGGCGCCTTCTTCAACCTGGGACACTCCAAACCAAGGATAAAGGTGGGCGGCGGGAGGGCCTATCTCAACGATGTTCCCGCCTATACCGGGATTGCGGCGGTGGACGTCTTCCTTGGTGCCACCGCCATCCCCGATGATGACCCCCGAAACAGGGTTCATCCCGGCCCCTTCAATTATGGTGGTGGGCATGTCATCGAGGAACTGGTGGCGAGGAGGGACGTCAGGCTGGTGGTAGCCGCCTATGGCACAGATTGCTACCCAAGGAAAAGACTGGAAACCTGGATCAATATAAAAGACCTCAATGAGGCGGTGCTCTTTAACATGAGGAACGCCTACCAGAACTATAATGTCGCGGTGAACCTTTCAGACAAGACCATCTACACCTATATGGGGGAGCTCAAGCCAGACCTGGGGAATGCCAACTACTGCTCGGCGGGGCAGCTTTCCCCGCTGCTCAACGACCCCTACTATAAGACCATTGGCATCGGGACGAGGATCTTCCTGGCTGGTGGCATTGGCTATGTCGCCTGGCATGGCACCCAGCATAACCCCGATGTGCTGCGCTCCCCGGGCGGGGTGCCCCGGAGGGGAGCAGGCACGCTGGCGGTGATCGGCGACCTGAAGCAGATGAACCCCCGCTGGCTGGCGGGAACCAGCATGCTTGGCTATGGCTGCACCATAACCGTGGGCATCGGTATCCCCATTCCCATCCTCTCCGAGGAAATCCTGCGCTACACTGCGGTAAAGGACGAGGAGATCTTCGCCCCTATCGTGGACTACGCTGAAGCTTATCCGCAGCGGAGCCCTGACATCCTGGGGGAGGTAAGCTATGGCGAGCTCAAGGGCGGCAGGATATCGGTTCAGGGGAAGGAGGTGCTCACCGCATCGCTCTCCAGCTATCCCAGGGCGGTGGAGATCGCCAATATGCTCAAGGACTGGATAATAAAGGGGGAATTCCTGCTCACCGAGCCGGTGGTGCCGCTTCCCGGTGTGGAGGCGGGGATCACCTTCAAGCCCCTAAAGGAGCGCCCCATAGAGGAGTGAGATATTCTATCTGATCACATGCTGGAAAAATTTAGCGCCACTTAGTGGTGAAAAAGTAGAGAGGGGTCGAAAAAATGGCTATTTCTAAAAGGGTAGTGTTGCACTTTCCGCCTCGCCTGGTGGAGCAGCCGATAATCTACCAGCTGGTCAAGGACTATAACCTGGTGCTCAATATCCTAAAGGCGTCGGTGACCCCGAAGGAGGAGGGGCTTATGGTCCTGGAGCTCTCCGGGGCCCGGGAGGACTACGATAGAGGCATCCAGTATCTACAGGAGACGGGGGTCAGGATTCAGTCCCTGGGTCAGAACGTCATGCGCAACGATGCGCGGTGCACCCATTGTGGGGCGTGTGTGGTTATTTGCCCCACCGGTGCCCTAGCTCTCGACCCCAAAACCAGGATGGTGAATTTCTATGAGGACAGGTGCACCGCCTGCGAGCTATGTGTGCTCCCTTGCCCCCCCAGAGCGATGGAGGTGCATTTCTAGTGGATAGGACCTATAGGCATTGGATCAAGGATGGGGATCTGGTTTCCTTCAATGTAACGGTGAAGGAAACAGACCTATACCTCAGGGCGCAAAAAAGCCTTAAAGAAGAGGCGCTAAAGGCGATCCTGAAATACCGCGCCGCATTGGAGCAATATATTGAGCGCCACCGCAATTTCCTCACCGCCCTGGAGCCTCTCCCTGTGGCGGAGGACGCCCCCCAAATGGTGAGGGAGATGGCGGAGGCGGCACAGCGGGCCGGGGTCGGTCCCATGGCTGCGGTGGCCGGGGCCATTGCTGAGGGGGTGGGCCGGGAGTTAATGAGACTCTCCCCGGAGGTGATTGTGGAGAACGGCGGGGATATTTTCCTAACCATCCTGAGGAGGAGGACGGTGGGGGTTTATGCCGGGGACTCCCCTTTTACGGGAGGGATCGCTATCCAGATCGAGCCCGAGGAAACGCCTTTGGGGATTTGCACCTCGTCAGGGACAGTGGGGCCTTCTCTCAGCTTTGGCAGGGCCGATGCCGTTATTGTGCTCTCCCCATCCGCTGCCCTGGCTGACGCCGCCGCCACCGCCATCGGCAATCTGGTTAAAGAGGCCGGTGACCTCCCGAAGGGGATAGACTTCGCCAAGGGCATCGCGGGAGTGAAAGGGGTGGTGATCATTAAGGATGACCAGATGGGGGTCTGGGGCCAGATAAGAATTTCCCCATTGGAGGAAGGGTGAAGGGGGGAGGAGCGTTGGGGGAGAGCGAGAAGTGGGAGCATGTGGTCGTTTTCATAACGGCGGCCACCGCTGAGGAAGCCCAGAGGATCGCCGACATCCTGGTTAGCGGGAGGAAGGCTGCCTGTGTGAACATCCTGCCCCAGGTACATTCGAGATTCTGGTGGCAGGGCCAGATCGATTCTGCCGATGAA
>JAUWZB010000112.1 GCA_030615555.1 Dehalococcoidales bacterium | reverse complement strand
GGACGTCAACTTTCCCCAGCTTGAGGAGCTGATGGCCATGGCCAAGGGAATGGGGGTAAAATTTATCGCCTGCACCACCTCTATGGGGATGATGGGAATATCCAAGGAGGCCTTCATTCCCGAAGTGGACAGCTTTGCCGGTGTGGCTACCTATCTGGCTGAGGCCAAAGAGGGAAAGGTCAATCTCTTCGTTTAAGGAGGCCGGACTATGAAGGCAGATGCCACCTTAGACTGCATCGGATTATATTGTCCCATGCCCATTTATCACACCGCCAACAAGCTCAAAGAGCTGGAGATAGGGCAGGTGCTGGAGGTGCTGGCCGACGACGAGGGGATAAAAGAGGACATGCCCGCCTGGTGCCGGATCACGGGGAATGAGCTGCTGGGGATTGAGGAAGAAGCTGGGCAATACAAGGTTTATGTCAAGAAATCCAAGTAGGCAGGAGGAACCAATGGAACTCAAAGGAAGCAGGACCGAGAGGAATCTGGAGGCTGCCTTTGCCGGGGAGTCGCAGGCCCGCAATAAGTACACCTACTTTGCTGTGATGGCGGAAATGGAGGGTTTCGAGCAGATCGCCGCGATATTCACGGAGACAGCGGAGAATGAGCGGGAGCATGCGAGAAGGGAGTTTGCATTTCTCCGCAATATCGGGGATACCGCGGCTAACCTGAAAGCGGCGGCGGCGGGCGAGCACTACGAGTGGACCGAGATGTACCCCGGATTTGAGCGGGTAGCCCGTGAGGAAGGATTCACCGAGATCGCCAATTTCTTCAAGGAGGTTGCCGAGGTCGAGGAGCAGCACGAAAAGAGATATCTCGCCTTGCTGAAGAATGTGCAGGAGGGGAAGGTCTTCAAAAAGGACAAGGTGGTCAAGTGGAAGTGCCGCAACTGCGGCTATGTCCACGAGGGGACGGAAGCACCCAAGCGATGCCCGGCCTGTGACTTCCCCCAGAGCTATTACGAGCTACTGGCAGAGAACTATTGATAAAGCCTGGGTAATCTGAATTTTGAGGTTAAGGTTCCCTGAAATGCACAAAAAATGAACCTGATAGGAGGTGAGAAAAATGGCAGTCGATCTTAGGGAGCAGATCACAAGATACATGGAGAAGTGCCGTACATGTACCATTGCCACTGCCAGTGCTGATGGTCAGCCAAGCGCCTCCACTGTTTTCTTTAAAAATACGGGGGTAGATATCTATTTCAACACGGGGAGAGATAGTGAGAAGGTGAAGAATATTCTTGCGAATCCCCGCGTGGCAATAGCGATGGAGGAAAGCGGATCTATCCCTAAAGAAGATCGAGGTATCAAAGGAATTCAGTGCATTGGGAAGGCCAAGATATTAGCTGATAAGGACACTGCTGAGGTACCAAAGGCTGTGATGGCGAGACATAATGCTTTCAACAGTGTGAAAGCTGGAAACTCAGTAATCATTATGGTGACTCCGGTGAAGATATACCTAATTGACTATTCCCGGGGATTTCGCCATCGAGATGTTCTCGAATTCTAATCAAGATGAGAAAGTCTACCTTTGTAGGGTTTTGGGAAGAATAAAAGAATAAATGTTTTAAGGAGCAAAGTGGATACTAAGGCTCTACACCAAGTAGGCTATGGTCTGTACGTGGTTGGCTCCAGAAAGGGAGATAGGCGTAACGGTCAGATTGCCAACACGGTGATCCAAGTCTCCTCCGAGCCACCGATTATTTCCGTGTGCCTCAATAAAGAAAACCTCACCCACGAGTTCATTAAGGATAGTGGAGTCTTCACGGTTTCCATTCTGTCCCGTGACACCCCATTGAGTTTTATCGGACGTTTTGGCTTCAAATCAGGGAGAGAGGTAGACAAGTACGACGGCGTCACCTACAAGCTCGGCGAGACCCAAGCCCCCATTGTTCTGGACCATACCCTGGCCTATCTCGAAGCCAAAGTGATTAATACGGCAGATGTGGGAACGCATACCATTTTTATCGGTGAGCTTGTGGGCGCCGAAGTCATCCAGGAAGGCGAGCCGATGACCTACGCATATTATCATCAGGTGAAGCGAGGCACTACTCCCAAAGCAGCTCCCTCCTACCATAAGGATTGAGAAAAGAAAGGAAATAGGTATGGCGGGGGCAAAATATGAGTGCAGTGTTTGTGGCTACATTTATGACCCTGAGGAAGGTGATCCCGAGAGCGGCATCGCGCCAGGGATACCTTTCGAGGAATTGCCCGAAGATTGGCAGTGTCCCGTCTGTGGGGCAGGTAAGGACGAGTTTGGAGAACTCGAAGAGTGATTCAGTTCTAGGAAGGCGGGTGAACGAGAATGGCGGAACAGCTATGTCCAGCATGCGGCTGCACCATTGCCGGCAGTGGCTATCAGAGCGGGGGCGTGATCTATTGCTGCGAGCCCTGTGCCAGCGGCGATCCCTGTGAGTGCGGTTGCTGCACTCCTATTGATGAACCTGAAGAAAAGAAATAGGGCAGCATAGGGCACCTAGTGGTCGATCAAACTGCCCCTCAGAGGCAGGAAATTCGAAAGGGGTATGTAACTTTCGCTCAAGGGGAATGAGCTTGTAGGCTCACTGCCTTAGACATGGTGTAAGTGGTGAGCCTGTGTCTAACACTGGCGGGTTAACCTGAAAGATAGACCTAAAAGGAGGTAGATAGCACTTTGTGGAAATGCACCAACTGTCACCGTGTAGAACTTGCCACCGATAGACCTGAGCGCTGCCCTCTCTGTGGCGCGGAGGCGGAAAAGCTCGTCCCACATGAGGTCCCGGGGATCAAGGGGATGAAGACCCTGAAAAACCTCAAGGACGGCTTCGTCGCTGAGTCCCAGGCCCACCAGAGGAACCTGGCCTTCGCCATGAAGGCCGAGGAGGAGGGCTATCCCCAGGTGGCAAAGCTGTTCCGTGCCATTGCCGAAGCCGAGGGAATCCATGCCTTCAATCACCTCCGCCTCCTCGGCGCCGTGGTCAGCACTCAGGAAAACCTGGAGACCGCCTTCGAGAGGGAGAACCTGGCCGGCAGCACCTATCCTCAGTTCATCAAGGAGGCAAACGAGGAGGATAATGCACACGTGGCG
>JAUWZB010000048.1 GCA_030615555.1 Dehalococcoidales bacterium | reverse complement strand
CAGTCGAAGGATTGCGAAGTATGCCTTCGATTACGCTAGAGCCCATGGCCGAAAAAAGGTAACTGTAGTTCACAAGGCGAATATATTGAAGGAAACCGATGGGCTCTTTCTATCCACCACCATCGAGGTCGCCAGGGATTACCCTGATATTGAATTCGAATCCCACATGGTCGATAGCATGTGCTCGCAACTGGTGCGCTCCCCCCAGCGCCATGATGTCATCGTCCTGCCCAACCTTTATGGCGACATCATCTCCGAGCTTTGCGCCGGGCTTATTGGGGGGGTCGGGCTCGCCCCTGGAGCCAATATCGGGGAGGACATCGCGGTCTTTGAACCGACCCATGGCAGCGCCCCGAAATACACCGGCCAAAATAAGGTGAATCCCATGGCGATGATGCTCTCCGGGGTGCTGATGCTCCGCCACATCGGGGAGAACGGGGCCGCCGATAGAGTGGAGAGCGCCATCGCAAAGGTTATCGCTGAGGGGAAATCTGTTACCTATGACATGAAGACCGATCGCAACGACCCCACGGCAGTGGGCACCTCTCAGGTAGCCGATGCTGTAATCCAAAAACTGAAGGAGTAGAGCGATGCGAAAGAAAGTCACCATTGTCGGTGCCGGGAATGTGGGCGCCACTTGCGCCCAGAAAATCGCCGAGAAGGGCTATGCTGATGTGGTGCTGGTGGACATCATCGAGGGGCTGCCTCAAGGGAAGGCGCTAGATATCCTCCAGAGCGGACCGATTATTGCCTCTGATTCCAGGCTCATCGGCACCAATAGCTATGAGGAGACGGCGGATTCCGATATCGCGGTCATCACCTCCGGGGTGCCTCGAAAGCCGGGGATGAGCCGCGATGACCTCATTCTCACCAATATGAAAATCATTAAAGATGTTACGGAGAACGTGGTGCGCTATTCCCCCAACTGCATCATTATCATGGTCACCAACCCGCTGGATGCCATGGCTCAACTGACGCTTCATGTGAGCAAGTTACCCAGAAACCGCGTCTTTGGGCAGTCCGGCATCCTCGATACCACAAGGTTCAGGACCTTCCTCGCCATGGAGCTCGATGTCTCCGTCGAGGATGTCTCCGCCTGCGTCCTTGGGGGGCATGGCGACAGCATGGTGGCCATCCCCAGGCTCTCCACCGTCGGCGGCATACCGATAACTGAGCTCCTTCCCAAGGAGACCATCGATCGCATTGTAGCGCGCACCGTAAAGGGCGGCGGCGAGATCGTGAGCCTCCTCAAGACAGGCAGCGCCTATTATGCCCCTTCAGCGGCGGTGGCCCAGATGGTGGACGCCATAATCTTCGATAAAAAGAAAATCCTCCCCTGCGCTGCCTACCTCGAGGGCGAATATGGCATCACTGGGGCGTATGTCGGCGTCCCGGTAAAGCTGGGAGCCAACGGGATCGAGCAGATCATTGAGTTAAAGCTGACCCCTGAGGAGAGCGAGGCGCTCAAGCGCTCGGCGGAGGCGGTGCGGGAGCTGGTCAACATCATGAAGCTGGACTAAGGATGAGAGAGATCGATTGCGCTAGGGTGATAGAAACTGTGGCGCGCCTCTTTCAGGAGGCAAATTTCGACCTCGGCGAAGACGTCCTAGACGCGCTGAAGCGGGCCAGAGATAAAGAGGAATCCCCCTTAGGGCGGCAGGTCTTAGATCAGATACTGGAGAATGCTAGTATCGCCAAGGGCGAAAAAATCCCCATATGCCAGGATTGCGGCACCGCTGTGGTCTTCCTTAAACTAGGACAAGATGTTCACATTACTGGCGGTGACTTGTATACCGCGGTGGAGGAAGGGGTACGCCAGGGCTACAGCGAGGGCTATCTCAGAAAGTCCATAGTAAGCCAGCCCTTCTCGGCAAGGGCGAACACTAAAGATAACACCCCTGCCGTGATTCATCTGGAAATGGTGCGGGGCGATCGCCTGAAGATTACGGTGATGCCCAAGGGTGGCGGCAGCGAAAACATGAGCCGCCTCGGTATGCTCACCCCCGCTAAGGGACGACAGGGCGTTATCGATTTCGTTGTCAGGTCTGTTCTGGAGGCAGGTTCTAACCCCTGCCCGCCGGTCATCGTCGGTGTGGGAATCGGCGGGACAGCGGATAAGGCAACGATACTGGCGAAAAAGGCGCTCCTGCGTAAGATTGGGGAGCCCCATGCCGACCCGGAGATGGCGGAGCTGGAGCGGGAAATACTGGAGCGCGTTAATAGCCTGGGCATTGGGCCAGAGGGCTTCGGCGGCAGAACCACCGCCCTGGCGGTGCACGCCGAGGTCTTTCCGACACATATTGCCATGCTCCCGGTAGCGGTGAACTTGCAATGTCACGCCGCCCGGCACAAAGAGACAGTGCTTTGAAAGTGAACCGTGCCCCAAATAACGATCTAGCGATTGGAGAATGGTAGAGATCGAAGCCGCTCATGATGTATTGATCCTGGGCTCTGGTCTGGCAGGTTTGAGGGCAGCCGTTGAAGCTGCCCGGGTGAGCAATGACGAACTGGATATAGCCATTATTTCCAGGGTTCAGCTAATGCGTTCGCATTCTGTCTGTGCCGAGGGTGGCACAGCCGCAGTCATGCGCCCGGAAGAGGGCGACAGCTTAGAGCTTCACGCCTGGGATACGGTAAGGGGGAGCGACTTCCTGGCTGATCAGGATGTAGTAAAGCTTTTCGTGGAAGAGTCCCCGAAAGAACTCATCCAGCTTGACCACTGGGGTATTCCCTGGTCGAGACGCCCTGATGGTCGTATGAACCAGAGGCCATTTGGGGGACACAGTTTCGACAGGGCTACCTTCGCTGAGGACAAGACCGGCTTCTTCGAGATGCATACTCTATACGATACACTTCAGAAGTATGCTGGCGTCACCCGCTATGATGAATGCTACGTTACCTCCATCTTGATAGATAATGGCGTCTTCCAGGGCTTGACGGTTTGGAATCTGACTACCGGGCAATTCTTCCTGATAAGGGGTAAAGCTCTGGTCATAGCCACCGGTGGGGCCTGCCGCATGTTTGGATTTACCACCTATTCCCTTACAGCTACCGGGGATGGCGCAGCTATGGCTTACAGGGCTGGTATACCGCTCAAGGATATGGAGTTTGTGCAGTTTCACCCAACGGGATTGATACCATCAGGCATCCTCATCACCGAGGGGGCGAGAGGCGAGGGTGGATACCTGATCAACAATAAGGATGAGAGATTCATGGAGCGGTATGCGCCTTCCAAAATGGAAACTGCGCCCAGGGATATCGTCTCCCGCTCCGAGATGACCGAGATTTTAGAGGGTAGGGGTTTTTCGAGGCCAGATGGCCTGGACTATCTGCATCTGGATCTGCGCCATCTGGGAGCACAAAAGATAAATGAGCGGCTACCCTTGATCAGAGAGGTTACTATTAAGTTTGCCTTCATCGACCCCCTAGAGCAGCCTATACCTATTCGCCCGGCGGCCCATTATTTTATGGGAGGCATCCATACCGATATCGAAGGGGCAACGCCGGTGGAGGCTATCTGGGCAGCAGGAGAGGCGGCCTGTGTGTCCTTACACGGGGCAAATCGCTTGGGCGCCAATTCCACCGCGGAGTGTCTGGTCTGGGGTAGGATCACAGGAGAGAAGGCAACCCGATATGCTATGGGACAGAAGTCTTTGCCTGATGTTCCCCCGCAGCGGGTGCAGGAGGAAGAAAAGCGCTTGTTTGAGCAGATCGGACATGGCAATGGAAGCGAGGATGTCTATGTCATACGCGCAGAATTGCAACGGATGATGGACCACAACGTTGCTGTCTATCGAAACGGCCCAGATATGGAAGAGGCTTTGAAAAAGATAAGGGAACTTAAGCAAAGGATTAAACATGTAAAGGTCAAGGATCAAAGTCGGATATACAATACCAATCTCCTTGCCATTGTCGAAGTGATTAATTTGCTTGACTTGGCAGAGGTAATTGTGGCTGGTGGCTTAGCGCGCACTGAGTCCAGGGGTGCACATTCAAGGCGAGACTTTCCTAACCGAGACGACGACAACTGGGGCAAGCACACCTTAGCTTATTATACCCCTGAAGGGCCGCGCCTGGACTATATCCCGGCAACTATCACCATGTGGCAACCGGTAGAGAGAAAATACTGATGAAAACGAAGGCTGCAGGCAGCGAAAACCGTCATTTGCCGAATCGTTTGGGCATCAAAAGTTGGGTATGGGGAGGCAACTATACCCTAGAGAGGTATCTCTACACCCTGCACAGAGTGACCGGACTTGGCTTGCTTCTCTATATAACGCTACACCTGGCCATGAATGGCTTCCGCCTAGGGGGTGTTGAAAGCTGGATAGACATCATGGAAATCCTTGGGATGTCTGGGTTCAAAGTTGGTGAGTATTTGGTAGCGGCAGCGTTCATTATCCATGCCCTGAATGGCGGCAGGCTCATATTGCAGCATCTGGGGTACACCCTGGGGAAGCCCAAGCCCCCGGTATATCCCTACGTCGATTCCCTGCGCCGTAGACGCCCCATTGTGTGGGCAATGTTAGCTTTGATAGTGGCGCTGGCAGTATATGTCCTAATTGTGTTTGTGACATAGGAAGCCAATATGCGAGAGACTCGTCTAAAGATTCTGCAGTACATTACCGGCATAGGGCTATTCTTCTTGGTAGGTACTCATCTGATAGTCTCGCTTCTGAGCAGCGGCGAGCCCACTTCCTGGGAATCGGTTTCCGGGAGAGCAGCCAGCGCCGGCTGGCTCGCCTTATTTATTTTCCTCTTGATCTTCGGCCTTTACCATGGGATCCACGGATTGCGAACGATTATTATGGAATTGTCCATACCCAAACTCCCAGCTAAGGTTCTGGATTGGACGTTATTGGTTATAGGGCTGGCGATCTTCGGTTATGCTGTCTATATTCCCATAAATGCTTTTTTATGAATTCGATATAACAGGCGCTAAGGAGCAATGTATGCAAGAGTTAACCTTCAAGGTCCAGAGGTACCTTCCTGGTAAAGATAAGAAAGCCTATATCCAGCAGTTTACCGTTCCGTTGCGTCAGGGGATGACGGTGCTGGACGGTCTCATCTACATCAAGGAAAATGTAGATAACACACTTTCATTTCGCAGCTCGTGTCGCATGGGCATCTGTGGTTCCTGTGGTATGTTCATCAACAATTTTCCTATGCTCGCCTGTCATACCCCTGTTGAGGAATTGGGCACGGATAGAATAGAAGTAAGGTCTTTGCCCAACTTTCCTGTTATCAGGGACTTGGTGGCCGATCTCGATCTTCTCTTTGAGAAGCATAAGTCCATAAAGCCCTATATAATAAGTCCAGACACAGAAGAGGCCGAGGAGCCAACAGCCGAATTCTTGCAATCTGGCGAAGAGCTAGAGGGGTATGTGCAATTTGCATATTGCGTGAAATGTGGACTATGCATGGCAGCCTGTCCCACTGTGGCCACGGACGCTCTCTTCCCAGGTCCCCAGTCACTAGGCCAAGCCTACAGGTATTGTACTGACCGCAGAGATGCAGGAGTTGAAGAAAGATTCCACCAGGCTGACTCGCGTCACGGGGTCTGGCTTTGTCACCTCGCCGGTGCTTGCTCAGAGGCTTGCCCCAAAGGGGTTGACCCTGCACTGGCTATACAACTTCTCAAGAGAGCCATGGTCTTCGATAGCCTGCGGTTAAAAAAGAAGAAGAAACCCGCCTCCATAGCTCAGCCCCTAGCAGAGAGCAAGCCAAAGATAGATGTGCCCGAGTTTACTGTAAAACAACCATAGTATCGAGTTGAAGTTTCATCTAGCTGGAGGATTAAATGCAAAAGATCACATCGCCAATAAGCGCTGATGTTATAGAGAATCTCAGGGCCGGAGACCAGGTCTTCATCAGCGGGGTCATCTATACCGCCCGTGACGCCGCCCATAAGAGGCTCACCGAAGCCCTTGACCGCGGCGAGGAGCCGCCCTTCGACTTCCGCGGTCAGACCCTTTATTATATGGGCCCCTCCCCGGCCAAGCCTGGGCAGGTTATCGGTGCTGCGGGACCCACCACCAGCGGCCGCATGGACACATATTCCCCTGGCCTCATCGCCTCAGGGCTCAAGGGGATGATTGGAAAGGGCAGCCGTTCCCCGGAGGTGAAGGAGGCCATCGAGAAGCACAAAGCGGTTTACTTCGCCGCCATTGGGGGGGCTGGTGCCCTGATCGCCAGGTCAATAAAGAAAGCGGCGGTGGTGGCCTACGAGGATCTAGGGGCTGAGGCGATCATGCGCCTTGAGGTGGAGGACTTCCCCGCCACCGTGGTGAACGATGCCCACGGGGGTGATTTATATGAGGAGGGGATGGCCAAGTACCGAAAAAATGCGAGGGGCGACAAAAAGTGACAAAATTTCAGGGCGCCAGCAAGAACAGGGTTGCCCGTGCCATTATGATAGTGTTGTTCCTTGCTATAATAATTGCTCTGATAATTATGCCGCTGGCGTCTATTTGGTAGTATAATTCCATACTGGCATCTTAATCCCTGGGCCCCTTCTGTGAATGGGCTCAACCTGTTATAAAGCCCTGGTTGGAGTACAAATGGA
>JAUWZB010000079.1 GCA_030615555.1 Dehalococcoidales bacterium | reverse complement strand
TTCTCCTTAGCAGTCCCCGAGCTCCCCGTGATGATCGCCCCGGCGTGCCCCATCCTTCTCCCCGGCGGTGCCGTGCTCCCGGCGACGAAGGCGACAACGGGCTTGGTCATCTCCTTGATAAATTCAGCAGCCTCCTGCTCCGCAGTGCCGCCGATCTCCCCGATAAGAACCACGAGCCTTGTTTCCGTATCCTGTTCGAAGAGCCTGAGCACATCGATAAAGGTGGTGCCAATCAGGGGGTCGCCACCCACGCCAATGCAGGTGGATTGCCCGACCCCCTGCTCCGTTAGCTGGGCCACCGCCTCATAGGTAAGGGTGCCGCTTCGGGAGACCACACCCACATTCCCAGGCATGTGGATGTCGCCGGGCATGAGACCCACCTTGCACTTCCCCGGCGAGATAACCCCGGGGCAATTGGGCCCGATGAGGCGGGTAGACTTCCCTTCCAGATAGCCAAGAACGGTGACCATATCCAGTGTGGGGATGCCATCGGTAATGCACACCACCAGGGTGATGCCGGCGTCGGCAGCCTCCAGGATGGCATCGGTAGCGAAGGCGGGGGGGACGAAGATCATGCTCGCATTTGCCCCCGTCTCCTTCACCGCACCCTCCACCCCGTTGAAAACAGGCACCCCATCGAAGGAGGTGCCTCCCTTCCCCGGGGTGACCCCGGCAACGACCCTGGTACCGTATGCCATGCACCTTCTGGTATGAAAGCTGCCCTCGCTACCGGTGATCCCCTGTACCAGAAGTTTAGTGTTCTTATCGATAAGAATGCTCATCAAATCCCCTGTGCTGTTTAGGCGAGAAAATGTATCGCATAGAAGCCCGAAGCCAGTGCTATGGCGACGCAAATCGCGAAGCCAAATTCTTTCAGTGCCGTACGCCTCCGTATTGCGTAGAGGAAGATACCAGCGCCTACCGCTAGAACTAGAAATGCCAGGCGAATCCAAAAGTGAGAACGAATCGCCAAGGCTCCGATTATAATACAAATGAGTCCTGCTGCGAGACCCCCACTCACCTCTATACCGCCCAATCCCGCCCAGACGACAATTATTGCACCAATGCAAACCACTAATAGTATTACCCCGGCAGTCATACTTTCACCGCCCGCAATTCATCCTTTCCCCTTTTTCGACCTCCCACAACTCAGTCCGCCCCACCCCGGGCCACCACCACCTTCTCCGCAGCATCCCTCAGGTCTTTGGCCAGGATTATGGGGAGGCCAGATTCGGCGAGGAGCCTCATCCCCTCCTCGACATTTGTCCCACTCATCCTGACCACTATCGGCACCTTGATCTCCAACTGTTTTGAGGCCTCGATCATACCCCGAGCCACGATGTCACACCTGAGGATGCCACCGAAGATATTCACGAGTGCCGCCTTAACCTTGGGGTCGGAGAGCAGGATGGTGAAGGCCTTTGTTACCATCTCCTCGCTGGCCCCGCCGCCCACATCGAGGAAGTTTGCCGGCTCAGCGCCCGTGAGCTTGATGATATCCATGGTGGCCATGGCGAGCCCGGCGCCATTGACCATACACCCCACATCGCCATCGAGCTTTATGTAGGAGATGTTGTGCTTCGAGGCCTCTAGCTCCAGCTCGTCCTCCTGGCTGGGGTCGCGAAGTTCAGCATAGTCGCGATGGCGGAACAGGGCATTGTCATCGAGGTTCAGCTTGGCATCCAGCGCCAGCAGCCTGCCATCCGAGGTAACCACCAGTGGGTTGATCTCCGCCAGGGAGCAGTCCCTCTCCTGAAATACCCGGTAGAGGTTTCCGATCAGTTGAGCCGCCGTTCTGATCTGCTCCGCTTCCAGATTCATGCCGAAGGCAAGCCTTCTCCCCAAAAAGGACTGAAACCCGATCATCGGGTCGATATATGCCTTGAGGATCTTCTCCGGGGTCTTGGCGGCTACCTCTTCGATGTCTATACCCCCCACCTCGCTGGCCATGATCACCGGTAGGCCCTTTCCAGAATCGATGACGATGCTCAGGTATAATTCTCGCGCAATTGCCACCGCCTCCTCAACGAGGACCTTATCCACCGGCACCCCCTCTGGCGATGTCTGATGGGTCACCAGATTTCTGCCAATTATCTCACTGGCCAACTTTTCTGCCTCATCGGGGGACTGTGCCGTTTTGATCCCCCCAGCCTTTCCCCGGCCGCCAGCGTAGACCTGCGCCGTGATCACCACCGCCCCGCCAAGCTGGGAGGCGAGCTCCCTTGCCTCGGCTGGAGTTGAAGCCCCGCCCCCTCTGGGCACGGGGACGCCATACTTGGTCAGGATCTCTTTAGCCTGATACTCATGAATTTTCATTTTTTCGTTCTTTTCCGCTCTTTTCGGTAGGCTCCGTCGGTTGGGAGGTGTCTTTTATAGAGCAACGCTAAGTATTCATTCTGACGTAGCGTAATGTTTGAAAAAGGCTCTACCATTTGGAAGCTGGCTTTTATAGGGCAAGCTAATTGTTCATTCTGGCATTGCAAAGTTTCGGATTTTCGTCCCACTCACAGGTTCTCCTACTTGGAGGCTCGCTTTATAGATTATCGATAAGAGTTCATTCCGACCCCCCATAAAGAGCGAAGAAACGGAGGGGGTGGGATTCGAACCCACGGTCCCGAAAATCGAGACAGCGGTTTTCAAGACCGCCACCATAAGCCGCTCGGTCACCCCTCCCTCTTTTCGTACCACTCGATATGCTCTTTTCATCCTATGCGCTAGGCTCTTCTATTTGGAAGTCGGCTTCATAAATCATGATTAAAAGTATCTGGCGTAGCGTAATGTTCGAAAAATTGGAAGCCGGCTTTATAGACTATGGCTGACGATCCATCCTGACGTAACTCAATGCTCGAAACAGTATACACCCGCTATTTTATAACCTCAAACCCGGTATATGGGCGGAGCGCCTCAGGTATCACTATACTGCCATCGGGCTGCTGATAGTTCTCCAGGAGCGAGATGAGCACGCGGGGCAGGGCCAGACCTGAGCCATTAAGAGTGTGGACAAACTGGGGCTTAGCGCCACTCTGGGGGCGAAAGCGAATATTGGCGCGCCGCGCCTGAAAATCGCCGCAGTTGGAGCAGGAGCTGACCTCCAGCCACTCTCCGCAGCCCGGGGCCCACATCTCGATATCGTAGGATTTGGTGGAGGCAAAACCAAGGTCGCCGGTGCAAAGCGCAAGCACCCGATAGGGGATGCCCAGCCTGCGGCATACTTCCTCAGCGTTATCCACCATCTTTTCGAGTTCTTCGTCCGAGATCTCCGGGGCCACGAACTTATAAAGTTCCACCTTATCAAACTGATGCCCCCGTTTGATCCCTCTTGTATCCTTGCCCGCTGACATCTTCTCGCGGCGAAAGCAAGGGGTATAGGCCACATAATAGAGGGGAAGCGTGCCTGGGGGGAGGATTTCATCGCGGTGCAGGTTGGTCAGCGGCACCTCAGCGGTGGGCACAAACCAGAAATCGTCCTCCTCATCGTGGTAGAGGTTATCGGCAAACTTGGGAAGATTCCCCGACCCCACCATGCATTCCCGCTTCACCATAAAGGGGGGATACATCTCGGTGTAGCCATGCTCCTTGATATGGAGATCGAGCATGAAGGAGATCAGGGCGCGCTGGAGGTGAGCCCCCAGCCCTTTGAGCACATAGAAGCGGGTGCCCGAGAGCTTCGCCCCCCGCTCAAAGTCGATGATGCCCAGAGATTCGCCCAGCTCCCAGTGGGGCTTGGGTGGAAAATCGAATTTGCGAGCTTCCCCCCAGCTTCGCACCACGATATTATCGCCCTCATCCTTACCTATGGGAACGCTGGGGTGGGGGATATTAGGGATGCGGAGGAGAAGGTCGTTAAGCTCCTCATCGATAGCCTTGGCTTCCTGCTCCAGCGTTTTTATCCTGATTCGTAAGCCTGGCCCTACGCGTGTCGCGTCCTCAATTGTAGTATCCCGAAGTTCGGAGACTGCACGGGCAGCTTCTTTTCGAGCGTGCCTTAGATTCTCAAGATCAAGCAATTTCTCACGGTGCTTAACATCAAGCAGCAAGATTTCATCAATGGGCTCGCTGAACTGGCGCTTCTGGAGCGCTTCACGAACCAGGTCAGGGTTTTCACGGATGAATTTGATGTCAAGCATGGCGTTCCTTACTTTGTTCTTAGCTGTGGGAACAAAATAACCTCTCTTATCGACTGCTGGTTGGTGAGGAGCATCACTAGACGGTCGATACCCAGCCCCAGCCCCCCCGTGGGCGGCATGCCATGCTCCAGGGCCACCAAAAAATCCTCATCCACTCGCTCCGCCTCCTCATCGCCCAAAAGGGCCCGCAGCCTCTCCTGCTCCTGGAAGCGCTCCCGCTGCTCGATGGGGTCGTTGAGCTCGGTGAAGGCGTTGGCGATCTCCATCCCGCCGGCAAAGGCCTCAAAGCGCTCCACCAACCGTTCGTCATCGGGCTTCCGCTTCGCCAGGGGCGAGAGCTCAATAGGGTAGTCCAGGACGAAGGTCGGCTGAATCAGATTTGGCTCGACATAG
>JAUWZB010000120.1 GCA_030615555.1 Dehalococcoidales bacterium | reverse complement strand
AAGGCAGCGGTGGTGGAGATGTTGAAGGTCTGCGATGCGTCGCCTCCCGTGCCGCAGGTATCAACCACCGGCCCCGATACGGCTACAGGGGTCGCCTTCTCTCGCATTATCCGTGCCATCCCGGCGATTTCTTGCACTGTTTCTCCCTTTAGCCGTAGCGCGGTAACGAAGGCGCCGAACTGGGCTGGGGTTGCCTCGCCATCCATTATTTCCTTCATCACCCCCGCCGCCTGTTCCATGGTCAGCGATTGGCCTGAGACTAGGGTATCGATAGCTTCTCTGATCATTTGACTTACCCCCTCATGTTGACGCTATCGGGCGAAAAAGAAAATTCCTGAGCAAATCCTTGCCCACCTCGGTCATGATGGATTCGGGGTGAAACTGAACCCCCTCCACCGGGTAGTGGCGGTGTCTGAGCCCCATAATGATACCATTCTCGGTCCAGGCGGTCACCTCCAGAGAGTCGGGAAGGCCCTCCCTCATTACTGCCAGGGACTGATAGCGAATCGCGGGGAAGGGATTGGGAAGCCCCGCAAGCACCCCCCGACCATCGTGATGAATCAGTGAGGACTTGCCGTGCATGATCTCACCCGCCCGCGCCACGTTGGCCCCGTAGCTGTAGCCAACGCACTGGTGCCCCAGGCAAACGCCCAGGATGGGAATCTTAGGCCCGAAGTGGCGAATGACCTCGTTGGAGATGCCGGCGCGATCCGGGGTGCCTGGCCCGGGGGAGACTACGATGCGCTGGGGCCCCAGCTTCTCGATCTCCGCGATGGTTATCTTATCATTGCGCGCCACATAAACCTCCTCTCCCAGTTCACAGAGGTACTGGAAGAGGTTGTAGGTAAAGCTGTCGTAGTTATCGATAAGCAGAAGCATTATGAGCCCTCCGCCTCCTCGATAGCCTTGATGAGGGCCTGGGCCTTATTCATGCTTTCCTGATACTCGCGCTCAGGGACGCTGTCGGCGACGATCCCGGCGCCGGCCTGGACATAGGCGGTGCCATCGGTCATGACGATGGTGCGAATGGTTATCGCCGTATCGAGGTTGCCCGAAAAGCTGAAATAGCCCACTGCCCCGGCATAGGGGCCCCGCTTATCGGGCTCAAGCTCAGCGATGATCTCCATGGCGCGGATCTTGGGGGCGCCGGAGACGGTGCCTGCCGGAAAACAGGCCCTCAGGGTATCGAACTGGGTGAGGCCGCTCCTCAGCCTCCCCTGGACATGCGACACCAGGTGCATCACATGCGAGTAGCGCTCCACATCCATGAGCTGGGTAACCTCAACTGTGCCCGGCTCCGCGACCCGCCCGATGTCGTTACGCCCTAGGTCAACGAGCATGATGTGCTCGGCACGCTCCTTATCATCCCCTCTAAGCTCCTTCTCCAGAGCCAGATCCTCCGCCAGGCCTGCTGCCCGAGGGCGCGTTCCGGCGATGGGATGGGTGGCCACCACCCCATCCTCCACCCTCACCAGAAGCTCGGGTGAGGTGCCGATGATATGACAGTCGTCAAGGTGAAGGTAATACATGTAGGGTGAAGGGTTGATGCTCCGCAGCGCTCGATAGATGTCAAAGGGAGCGGCGGTAGTAGTTTTACTAAGCCGCTGCGATAGCACTACCTGAATGATCTCCCCAGCCGCGATATATTCCTTTGCCTGAGCGACCTTAGCTTCGAATTCAACCTTGGAGAGATTGGATGAGACAGGGGAGGGGGGAGAGCGAAAAGAGGGGTTAGGGGGCATCCTGGGGGCTTTCTTTTCTGGCTCCAGAGGTTGGTTTAGCCGCGCCACCAGGGAATCGATCCGGTTCACCGCTCTCTGGTATGCCTCCGCCACGTCGCCATCATCGAGGTGAGCGTGGCTCACCACCTTGATCTTGTGGGTGAGGTGATCGAAGACGAGCACGCTATCGGCAAACATGAAAAGGGACTCCGCCAGACCCAGGGGGTCGGAATCCGGCGAGGGCAGCTCCTCGAAGTGTCTCACCGCCTCGTAAGCCAGATAGCCCACCGCCCCGCCGTGAAAGGGCGGCAGGCCGGGAACGGGAACCAGCCTGTATTTGCCAAGCTCCCTTTCTATCGAAAGCAAGGGGTTAACCCTTTCCTCACCTGCTCGGAGCACGAGGTAGGGCTCTGCGCCGATAAAGCTGTAGCGTGCCAATCGCTCCCCACCTTCGACGCTCTCCAAAAGGAAGGAATAGGGGCCGCGAGCGACCTTCAAGTAGGCGGAGACCGGGGTCTCCAGGTCGGCAACGATCTCACGATAGATCGGCACCAGGTTGCCCAGCCTCTTTAGTTTTCGCACCTCGCTCAGTGTTGGATAGTACATTTTTGCTTTCTCGCCCTCTTCGTCCTTGCTAAACAATTTCTGAACGGTACGCCTTCGGTAATATAGAGTGCCCGTGTGTACAAAAAAAGAACCTTCGCCCTTTAAGGGGCGAAGGTTAAACTCCACGGTGCCACCCTTATTACCCCGATAAATCGGGGTATCTCTATCAGGTACGGTCCCGACCTAGCGGGGCGATACCCTGGGCTCTGATAACGGTGCCCACTCCGTCAAGGCCTACTCGTGAACGCTCAACGTTTTAAACGGTTAAAACGTTCGGCTTTCGGTTTGCGACTCCCAGGCCCATTCGAACACCTGCGCTGGATCGGCTCACACCTAACCCGACTCTCTGGCCCCCGCTTGGCGCCTACTATTCCTGTTCCCCGTCTTTGCCGATTTTAGGTTACCAAAGCATAACATAAGATTAGCCCAAAGTCAAGGGGTGCCATTAGACCTGCGGGAGTTGCCAGAACTTGCCCTCGGTCTTTATCGCTGGGGCGAGCACCATCTCGACGCGCTGCATCTCCTTGATGGAATGGGCGCCACACATGCCCATCGCGGTGCGCAGCGCCCCGATAAGGTTTTGCGTCCCGCCGGTGACCGAGGCTGGC
>JAUWZB010000151.1 GCA_030615555.1 Dehalococcoidales bacterium | reverse complement strand
ATCGCCTCCATTCCATGGGCATCAGACCGGGTAAGCGGATAACCAAGGTAAGCGCGATGTTTATGCGGGGCCCGGTGACCCTCCAGGTAGGTCGAGCCCAGGTTGCCATCGGCTTTGGTATGGCGGGCAAGATCATGGTTGAGGTGGACTAGTGCGCATCCTGCTCATGGGGAATCCCAATGTGGGCAAAAGCGTCTTCTTCTCCCGCATCACCGGGGTAAGGGTGATCGCCTCCAACTACCCGGGCACCACTGTGGGGTTTACCAAGGGCTCCATGAAGCTGGGTGGGGAGGAGGTTGAGGTTATCGATGTCCCCGGCACCTACACCCTGGAGCCCACCTCCAAGGCGGAGGAAGTGGCTTCCCGCATGCTCCAGGATGGCGACCTGGTGATAAATGTCGTCGATGCCACCAATCTAGAGCGGAATCTCTACCTGACCCTGGAGCTACTGGAGAGACAAATCCCCGTTATTGTTGCTTTAAATATATGGGATGATACGAAGCACCGGGGGATAAGCATCGATGTCGCGAAACTGGAGGAGCGCTTGGGGGTGCCTGTTATCCCCACGGTGGCGGTAACCGGGCAGGGGATAAAGGAGCTGGTGGATCGTATCCCTGAAGCTACCTCCCCCATGCTGCCCGAGCGTACCCGCGATGAGCGGTGGGCCGCCATCGGCGACATCGTTAGTGAGGTTCAAATCATAACCCATCGCCATCATACCTGGCTTGATGGGTTGGCGGATGCCTCCATCAAGCCCCTGACCGGCCTTCCCATCGCCGCTGTAGTGCTCGCCGCCTCCTTTATGGTGATTCGCTTTATCGGGGAGGGCCTGATCAGCTATGTTATGGAGCCCCTCTTTGAAAACCTCTGGGCCCCGCTAATGATGAAGCTGAGCACCCTTTTAGGTGCTGGGGGATTCTGGCACGATATGCTTATCGGCAAGTTGTTCGCCGGGGAGATAGACTTCTTTCAGTCCATGGGGGTGTTGACCACAGGCCTCTTTATCCCACTTGCCGCCGTATTGCCCTACATCCTTTCCTTTTACCTCATATTGGGAGTCCTCGAGGATGTGGGCTATCTCCCCCGGCTGGCAGTGCTCCTCGACAACCTCATGCACCGCGTCGGCCTGCACGGCTACGCTATCATTCCCACCATGCTGGGACTGGGATGCTGTGTGCCAGCAATCATGGCCACTCGCATCCTGGAGAGCCGGCGGGAGCGGCTTATCGCCGCCACGCTAATCTCCATTGCCATTCCCTGTGCTGCCTCCCAGGCGATGATCTTTGGCTTGGTGGGGGCGCAGGGTGGGCAGTATGTGGCGATGGTCTATGGCACCCTGTTTGCGGTCTGGCTCGTCCTGGGTCTCATCCTCAACCGAACTCTGAGGGGATTCAGCCCCGAGCTCCTCATCGAGATCCCCCCATATCGTCTGCCCTCCTGGCGAGCGGTGTTAACAAAGCTCTGGATGAGGGTCTATGGCTTCCTTAGAGAGGCCCTGCCCATAATTCTACTGGCAATCTTTGCTATCGGCATTCTCTACACCCTTGGTGTTTTCGATTTTATCGCCAACCTCACCGCCCCGGTGGTGAGCGGGATCTTCGGGTTGCCCAATGAGGGGGTGGTTGCCATCGTGGTAGGTTTTTTTCGCAAGGACGTGGCTATTGGGCTGCTTGCCCCGCTGTCACTGAGCGCCGGGCAACTGGTGGTAGGGTCCGTGGTTCTGACGATGTTCTTCCCCTGCATTGCTGCCTTTGTAGTCCTCGCCAGGGAGCTTGGCATTAAGGGCTTGCTTATCGCAATCGGAATAATGATCGTCGCCACAATAATTGT
>JAUWZB010000060.1 GCA_030615555.1 Dehalococcoidales bacterium | reverse complement strand
GCCATAACGCGTTACGCCGACGCTATCGATGACCCCAATCCGCTTTACCGCGATGTGGAGTATGCCAGAAAAAGCAGGTACGGGGAGATAATATGCCCTCCGGGGTTTTTTGGCTGGCCGATTAAAGGAGGTGGGTTGGAGGCGGGGGCGCTTATGGCCAAGGTATTGGGCGCTGTGTTTGAGAGTGGCATGATGCGCATCCTCGATGGCGGGGTGGAGTTTGATTTCTACATCCCGGTGCGCGCTGGCGACACCCTGGTTGTCTATGGACAGTTCATCGATGCCCGGGAGCGGGTGGGGAAGTCGGGTAAGATGCTCTTTCTCACTATGGAGCAGACCTATTTAAACCAGAATGGCGATATAGTGGCCAAGGCTAGGAATACGCTCATCTGTAGCTAGACAGGAGGAAGCAATGGCGAAAAAACAGCTCTATTTCGAAGATGTTGAGCTAGGTAGCGAGGTAACCCCGCTTGCCAAGGTGGCCACCACCCAGATGCTGGTTAAGTGGGCGGGTGGCTCGGGGGATTTCAACCCCCTGCACTATGAGGATAGCTTTGCTGCCGCCATGATGGTCGGCAGTCCCATCGTCCACGGCGCCCTGAAGCGCGCCTGGTTGGGGCAGCTGATGACCGATTGGATCGGGGAGGAAGGCACTCTCAAGAAACTCTCCTGCCAGTACCGGGCTATGGATTACCCCCGGAAAATGAAGACCATGACCGAGCCCCATGACGGGGAGACCTGGTGGTGCAAGGGGAAGGTTACCAATAAGCGTGTGGAGGATGGTGAGCACATCGTGGAGTGCGACATCTGGGTGGAGAACGGGAAGGGGGAGAAGACCACTCCGGGCAGTGCCACGGTCGTTCTCCCTTCTAAGAAAAAGCGAGGAGGTTAAAAATGGGAGAGAGACTAAAAGGGAAGGTTGCTGTAGTCACCGGCGCCGGTCGGGGGCTTGGCCGATCTCACGCCCTGGCCCTCGCCGCTGAGGGGGCTAAGGTAGTGATCAACGACCTCGGTGGTGCGCTGGATGGCACAGGGGCCGCCAAGACACCTGCCGATGAGGTGGTTGCCGAGATCAAGAAGATGGGGGGGGATGCAGTAGCTAACTATGAGAGCGTAGTTAGCTTCGAAGGCGCGGAGAAGATAATTAAGTGCGCCATCGACAATTTTGGTCGGCTGGACATCCTGATCAATAATGCTGGCGTGCTTCGGGATCGCATGGTTTTTAACATGACGGAAGAGGAATGGGACACCGTGCTAAAGGTTCACCTCTTTGGCCACTTCAATTGCGCCAAGCATGCCTGCGTCGTATTCCGGCAGCAGCGGAGCGGGCGGATTGTAAATACCTCCTCCGCAGCGGGACTGGGCAACATGGGTCAGGCCAACTACAGCGCTGCCAAAGAGGGGATTGTTGGCTTGACGCGGACGTTGGCCCGGGACATGGGAAGATATGGCGTCACCTGTAATGCGATTCGCCCCATTGCCGGCACCAGGATGACCCTGAGCCCGGAGCTGAAGGCTGCGTGGGGGAAGAGTTTGGGCCTGAGTGGTCCTGATTTGGATAAATATATGTCTGATATGTTTTCACCGCCAGAGTGCATCTCCCCCTTTGTGGTCTTCCTCTGCACTGATGAGGCAGCGAACATAAATGGCTGCACCTTCGCTGTTATCGGAGGAGAGATAGACCTTTACTCTGAGCCTGCGTATACTAGGTCCATCTACAAGAAAGGGATGTGGACTATAGATGAGCTTTGTGAGCTTGTGCCCAGATCTTTGGCCGCGGGATTGGTGAATCCAGCACCGCCAAAGGCATGACAAGCCTACAATTTTATGGTTTGGTCTCCCTTTATCGAGGCGCGATTCTCCCAGGAGTTGCGATATATCTCCATGATAACAAAGGTGCCGTGATACCTTCTCCGCCGCTTACAGGGGACAAAGCCGCATTTCTCAAAGCATCGCTGCGCCCTGGCATTCCATTCCAGGGTGTTTAAGTAGACCCTCTTAAGCCTCGTGGTGTTGAAAATATGGTCTAGGAGGGTGGTGACCGCATCGACACCATAACCCTGATCCCAGTAGTCGCGGTCGCCGATCATGATCCCCAACTCTGCTCCCCCCTTACCCTCGTCAATATTGTAGTACATACAATTGCCGATATGCTTACCGTCCAGGGTTTCAATAGCGAAGCGGTGTCGTCGCGGGCTTGGGTGGCCTAGCTCATCGGCGTAGCTAGCTAAAAAATTCGTGAAGGGTATCCTCAGGGTCGGGGCAGCATCGAGACGGGCAAGATCATCATCGCTCCGCCAGGCATAGTCGTTGGTAGCATCTTCCAGCCGTTTTTCCCTGAGCACCACCTTTTGACCTTTTAGCACGCCAAACCCCCACTATACAATTCTAAAAGAGGAGGGTTCCTTGTAAAAACCTAGCATCTCTATGGCATCCGTTGCTGCATCGCGAATGTGCTCATCGGGGTGATTCAGGCATTCTCGGAGTGCTGCCTCTGCCTCGCTGCCGCCGATTTGCCCCAGCGCTACTATGGCGGAGAATTGCACCTCACTATCAAGGTCATGGATGAGCTTCACCAGATGGGGTACCGCCTCCTCCTTTCCCAGCTCCCCACAGGCTACCGCTGCTTCAAAGCGCATCTCTGCATCGGGGTTGCCCAGCTCCTTCACTAGCGTGGGAAGCCAGGCGGGATCGCTGTTCATCCCCATAGCATAGATAGCGCTGACCCGCATTTTGGCATCATTGCCTTGGTAGGCTTCTTGGATGATCTCCGTTACCTTTGGCAGGCTGAGGGTGGCGATCGCCTCTACGGCTCGTCGCCTTACCTCGAGCTGCTCCTCCTGGTTGTCGATCACAGCAACGAGTGCCTTCTCCATCTTGGCCCCATCATCGGGGCGCAATTTCCCCAGTTCGGCAAGCAGTGCAAACTTGCCCAGTGCCATGGCGGCGGCAGCACGAACCGATTCCTTGCTATCCTCCCTGAGCATGGTGCTCAGCGGGTTGATCAGGGAGCGGTTCTCATACTCCCATAGGCCTTCAATAGCTCTTACCCGTACTATCTCATCGGGATCGTGAAGACAGACGAGGAAGATGTCATCGAAGTTCAGACTAGGGGTCTCTTCTGCAAGCGCCACAAGCTGACTTGCGATCTGCCGCTGCCGCGCCGCCCCCATGCTAGCCCATGTCTCGAGAAACAGCCTTAGCTCCTCTGGGGATAGGGTTGAAAGGTTGGCCAGCTTTGAGAAAACTAGCGGTTTACCCTCATCGTTAAGTTCCGCGAGGTATCTCTCTAAAGACAAGGATGCCTCCTCGTTATCCCTTGCTTGACACAGCCAGGCTGGACAGATAAAGGGCCGGGGTCCTGAGTGCACTGCCAACCCACTTCGCCTCGCGCCCGATGGCCACGAGCCCCTTCAGGGCATCGTAGATATTTCCTGAGACCATCGTATCCTTCACCCGCCCCACGATCTCCCCATTCTCCACCTTGTATCCCAGGAGGACGTTGCCGCTGAACTCGCCCCCCAAAACATTCCCCTGCTCCGCCCCGATGAGCATCTCAATGACCAGCCCTTCTTTCATATCTCGTAGCATGTCCTCAAAAGGGGTTTCCCCCTCTTCAATTACTAGGGTGCTCACCGATGGGGTGGGCATGCCTCCCCGAGCCCGGTTACCGCTGCCCGTGCTTCGGCTGCCGGCGAGGGCAGCAGTTTGCAGGTCATAGAGGAAGTCTGCCACCACCCCCCTTGCGATGAGAGACGTCCGCTGGCTGGGCATCCCCTCATCGTCGCAAGGGCGGCTTGCAGGGCGATAGTTTATGGTGGCATCGTCCCATAAAGAGAGCTTCTCATCAAAGAGAAGCTTTCCTTGCCTGCCAGCCAGTGGTGATGCCCCCTCCACCACCATCTTCCCGTTAACCGCGAGTGCCAGGGGGATAAATAGGGCGCTTCTTACCCCTTTAGGGCTCAAAATTACCGGTAACTTACCTGTGGTTACTGAGGCGGGCTGCCTTGCCAGCTCCAACTGCGCGATCACCGAGTCGGCTATCGCCTTAAAGTCCCTTACCGGGTGACAGGAGCTATCGCTCTCACCGACGAAGAGCATGTCTGTATCCCTGATTAGGGTCCCTTCAATGCCGATGGTAAAGTAGCTCTTGCGGTAGCTGGCCTGGCCGCCGCAGGAGTTCAGGATGTTTACCATGCCCATGCTTTTGGTCACCTCAGCCTCGCAAACTAGCTCCGGGGTGTGGCTAAGTACCCTGGCGATTAGCGAATCGCCTATTTCGACCATATCCTCTGTGGCTACTGACTCCACCTTACCGTCAAAGACCTCGATCTGAGGGTGGATCTGCGCTTCGGGAAGCACGAATCTTGCCTCAGCGCCGAACTGGGCGGTTTCCACTGCCATATCGACCAGCGCCTGAGGATCATCGAGCCTTGTAGTAGTGGAGAACCCTATTTTACCATTCTTGATGATGCGCAGGGAGATGGAGGTTGCCTCTCTGGTCTCCAGCATCTTTAAGCGGTTCGCTTCAAAGCCAATAGGAGTCTCCTTTAATGAGACGAGGAAGACCTCCGCCTCCTCAGCCACCCTCTTCGCTAGCTTCAGGATATTCTCCAACTACCTTCCTCCCACCAGACACCGGCGGATCCTGATGTGGGGGCTGCCATTGGAGATGGGGAGAGGGGATTGCGCCCCCTTGCCACAGCCACCACCCTGATTCATTTCCAGGTCATTACCGATGGCATCGATGTTCTCCAGGGTGGTAAATACATTGCCGGTGAGCACCACCGGTCGGAGGAGCTCGGCTACCTTGCCGTTACGAATCATGTAGGCCTCACCGGCGGAGAAGGTAAACATCTCCATGCTGGTCATCCCCCCATACCAGTTCTTTACATAGACTCCCTCCCTGATATCGCTGATCATCTCCTCGAATGTTACCTCCCCGGGCTCAATGAAGGTGTTGGTCATCCGAACAATGGGCGGATGACTGTAATTGAGGGCGCGGGCGTTTCCTGTGGGTTTTTCGCCCATTTTGGCTGCCGTCTCCCGCGAATGAAGCCGCCCCACCAGCATCCCCTCCTTAATTAGGTAGGTCCTCGTTGCGGGCACGCCCTCATCGTCATATTTGTAGCTGCCCCGGAGTCCGGGGACGGCAGCGCCATCGACGATGTTGAGGTGCTCCCCACCGAACCTACGCCCTAAAACCATGATATCCTTCAGGCGGTCGTTTTCATAGACGAAATCGGATTCGGAGAGGTGCCCAAAGGCCTCATGGGTAAAGACACCGGCAAGGACCGGGTCGAGGATCACGGTATATTCACCTCCCTTGACCAGGGGTGCGGAGAGCAGCGCTACGGCGCGCTGGGCAGCCTCTCTCACTTCCTGATGGAGCCCTTCCATAAAGCCAAAGTTGCCGCTGGAGCCCACGCTTAGGGATACCTGCTGCACATCGCCATCCTCTCGGGCGATCGCCAGGATGCGCACTGTGAGGTCCACTTTCGTCTGCTCGATATAGCTGCCCTCCGAATTGGCGAAGATGACCGATTTCTCGCTATCCCCATAAGCAATGAGGGAGGTCTGAATCTTTGGGGTGGCCCAGATAATCTCGTTATACTCATCGAGGAGCTGTTTTTTCTGAGCCAAAGGGACAGTTGTGGGATC
>JAUWZB010000122.1 GCA_030615555.1 Dehalococcoidales bacterium | reverse complement strand
AAACACCATACAGAATACCAATACCGCCTGGTACCTGGCTCAGGCCAGAGAGGCGGGCATCAGGATTGTCTCCATTGACCCCAGATACACAGACTCTACCGCTGCTTTTACCGACCAGTGGATTCCCATTATCCCTGGCACGGATGCCGCCATGCTGATAGCCATGGCCTTTGTGATAGTCAATGAGAACCTCCATGACCAGAAATTCCTCGACACCTACACCATTGGTTTCGACCAGTTCAAGGACTATGTTTTGGGCACAGAGGACAGCACACCCAAGACCCCTGCCTGGGCTGAGGCCATCACCGGCGTGCCCGCCACCACGATAGAGAATCTGGCCAGGGAATATGCCACTACCAAGCCGGCAGCATTAATCGCTGGTATCGGGCCGGGACGTACCGCCTATGGGGAGCAATACCACCGGGCAGCCATGGCCCTGGCAGCCATGACTGGCAATGTCGGCATCCATGGCGGGAGTTCAGGAGGGAGATCCTGGGCCGTAGCCGGGCCAATTGCCTACTTCAGTTTGGGGCGAGGCCCGAGGTCACCACGCAACCCGGTGGAATATGATGCCCCACCCCGAAAGAACGCTCTTCCCAGCTTTGGTGTTGCTATGAGGAGGGGGCAGGTAAATGTAGCCAAAATGTCAGATGCCATTCTTAAGGGCAAAGCTGGCGGCTACCCCACCGACTACAAGCTCCTCTACCTGGTGGATACCAACTACCCCAATCAATACCTTAACATCAACAAAGCAGTTCAAGCCTTGAAAGCCCTCGAATTTGTTGTAGCTTTCGAGCAATTTATGACAGCAGGTGCCAGGTTTGCTGATATCCTGCTGCCTACATGTACGTCGCTGGAGAAGAACGATATCGCTCTTGACGGAGCTACGGGCTTCTACGGTTATATGAATAAGGCCATTGATCCGGTAGGCGAATCAAGAAGTCATATGGCAATATGCATTGATCTGGCAGCCAGGCTGGGTATAGCTGATTACAACGACAAAACAGAGGACGAATGGCTGCGGGAGATAGTCGCGGGGAGTAATGACATCGCCGACTATGACACCTTCAAGAGGAACGGAATTCACAAGCTCAGGCTTCCCGAGCCTCATGTAGCCTTCAAGCAACAGATCGCTGACTTGGCAAACAACCCCTTCCCCACCCCCAGCGGCAAAATCGAGATCTACTCGCAGCGGCTGGCGGACATGAACGATCCTCAGATCCCACCCATCCCCAAGTATATTGAGACGTGGGAAAGCCGCAATGACCCGCTGGCCCACAAATACCCTCTGCAGCTCATCACCACGCATTTTAAGAGGCGGGCGCACTCCCAGTATGATAACCTGCCCTGGCTGAGGGAACTTCAGACCCAGGCAATATGGATTAGCTCTGCCAATGCCCAGGCTAGAGGTATCAAAGACGGCGATATGGTCAGAGTCTTTAACGATAGAGGCGAGACAGTCATTCCTGCCAGGGTGACGGAAAGGATCGTGCCGGGGGTAGTCAATATTCCTCAGGGCGCCTGGTATGACCCGGATGAGAAAGGTGTCGACAGAGGAGGATGTTGCAACGTCCTGACCAAGGACGAGCACTCGCCGGGAGGAGCGTACTGCTCCAACACGACTCTGGTACAGGTTGAAAAAGCCTAGAGGGAACATAATGAAAGTGCTGGTAACCGGTGCATTCGGAAACATAGGCGCAAATGTCGTTAAAAAACTGCTTGAGCAGGGCCATCAGGTCAGGTGTTTCGACCGAAGAACAGAGGCGACCGAGAGAAAGGCCAGGATATTCAAAGGCCAGACAGAGGTAGTGTGGGGGGATCTGCGAAGCTCCGCTGCTGTGGCCGCCGCGGTGCATGGTCGGGATGTCATCATTCACCTGGCGTTTGCCCTCCCCCCCATGAGCGAGTACCGTCCCGAAAAGGCCCGGGATATCAATGTGGGCGGCACCCAGAATATCCTGAATGCCATGAAAACCCTCGCTCCACCACCCAAGATCATCCTAGCTTCAACTAGCAGCGTGTTCAAGCTGGACCCGGATAATCAATCGCAGCGCACCGCTTCCGATCCGGTTCAGGCAACGGACCACTACACGCAGCACAAGTTGGAGTGCGAACAGTTGGTCCAGGAATCCGGTCTGGATTGGGCCATCTTCCGTTTAGGAGCCGTGCCACCTATAGCGTTTGGATTTGGTGCGGGGGTGTTCTATATCCCACTGGATACGCACATGCAGTTCCTCCATCCGCAAGATGTGGGCCTAGCGTTTGCCAACGCCATAAGCTCTGCCGAGGTTTGGGGGAAAATCTTACTGATCGGCAGTGGCACGGGTAGCCAGATATGCTATCGGGATTTTATCGAGAGGCTGATGGAGGCCTTGGGAGTGGGGAGGCTTCCTGATGAAGCTTTTCGAACAACGCCTTATTACACCGTCTGGATGGATACCTCTGAAAGCCAGAGACTGCTCAACTACCAGCGGCATTCCTTTGAGGAATTCACCCGGGAGATGCCCTCGTTAATGGGTTATCGGAGGCATTTTGTACGGCTGTTTCGTCCCTTTTTCCGCCGGTGGCTACTTAAGAAATCGCCTTTTTTAAAAGCTAAATGTGCTTCACATTAAATGGTAAGGAGGTATATAAGGATGTCAGAGCAGCAAGAGCCCAGAGTTAAACTGCCCCCGGTGGAGCAAATAGGCATTGTGGTGAAGGATATGGACAGGGCAATAGAGTACTATACCTCTACCTTTGGCTGGGGGCCCTTCTCGATACATGAGGTCGGGATGGAGGGGGCAATGCTGCGAGGCAGGCCTACTACAGCTAAAATCAAAGTGGCCTTTGCTCAGTCAGGACCGGTCCAGCTCGAGCTAATTCAGCCCCTGGAGGGGGAGAACATCTATACG
>JAUWZB010000134.1 GCA_030615555.1 Dehalococcoidales bacterium | reverse complement strand
CTGTTTTCCCACTCTGGAGCGGGGAAGACCTCGCTCGCCGAGGCGATGCTCTATAGCTCGGGGGCAATCACCCGCTTGGGCAAGGTGGACCAGGGGAATACTATCTCAGACTATGACCCTGATGAGGTGAAACGGAAGATCAGCATCTACCTCTCCATTATTCCCTGCGAGTGGCAGGGGCTCAAGGTGAATCTCTTTGACACCCCGGGTTATGCCGACTTTGTGGGCGAGGTCAGGGCTGCGGTGCGCGTCGCCGATGGGGCGGTCATCGTGCTATGTGCGGCCTCCGGCGTGGAGGTGGGCACCGAGCTGGTTTGGAACTATGCCGAGGAGCGAAAAATCCCCCGCCTCGTCTTTGTTAACAAGATCGATCGAGAAAATGCCGACTTCCTCAAGGCTTTAGCGGAGCTTCAGGCGAATTTCGGGAAGCGGTGCCTGCCTATAGAGCTCCCCATCGGTGCTCAGGAGAATTTTACCGGGGTGGTTGACCTGGTTACCATGAAGGCTTATTCCCAGGATCAGGAGGGGGAGATCCCCGATTCCCTTAGGAGTCAGGCTGAAGAATTTCGCGAGAAGCTGGTGGAGGCGGTGGCGGAAACAGACGATAACCTCATTGCCAAATACCTGGAGGGGGAGCTGCTCACCGAGGAGGAGATCCGCCAGGGTCTGCGAGTGGCCACCCTTGGTGGGCAGGTGGTGCCTGTTCTGGTAGGCTCGGCGCTGGAGAACCTGGGCACTACCAGGGTACTGGATGCCATTTGCCATTACCTGCCCTCCCCTAAAGATCGAGACCAAATCTCGGCAACAAACCCCCAGCTAAAGCAAGAGGAAACCCTCGCCCTTGATCCTACCGCCCCCTTGGCTGCCCTGGTGTTTAAGACCAGCGCCGACCCCTATGTGGGCAAGCTTACCTACTTCAGGGTCTACGCCGGCACCCTCTATAGCGACTCCACGGTCTGGAACGCCGCCAAGAACTACCAGGAGCGCATTGGGCAACTCTACATGCTGCGGGGAAAGGCTCAAGAGCCCGTGCCTCACCTGGTCGCTGGCGATATAGGGGCGGTGGCTAAGCTGGCGGAGACGAGCACCGGGGACACACTCTCTGGCCGAGACCATCCCCTGGCCCTGCCCGCTATTGAATTCCCACAGCCCTCCATGAGCGTGGCAGTGCACCCAAAGACAAAGGCGGACCTCGATAAGCTGGGTTCGTCCCTCTCCCGGCTCGCTGAAGAGGACCCCTCCCTTCAGGTTCGGCGGGAGGCCGATACCATGGAGACCATCCTCTCAGGCATGGGCGAAACCCACCTGGATGTGGTGGCGGAGAAGATGCTGCGCAAGTTCGGGGTCAATGTAAGGATCGAAACCCCCAAGGTCCCTTATAAAGAGACGATCACCAACGCGGCAAGGGCGGAATATAAGCATAAGAAGCAAACGGGGGGGCATGGTCAGTACGGTCATGTCTTTCTGGAGCTGGAGCCACTGCCCAGGGGAGCGGGCTGTGAGTTTAGCGACCGGGTCGTGGGCGGCGCGGTGCCTAAGAACTACATCCCTGCCGTGGAGAAGGGGGTTTTGGAGGCTGTTCATGAGGGGGTGCTGGCGAGGTACCCTGTGGTTGACATAAAAGTAACACTCTACGATGGCAGCTATCACACGGTTGATTCCTCAGACATGTCCTTCAAGATCGCCGGCGCCCATGCCTTGAGGAAGGGGCTCTCCGAGGGGCAGCCTGTTTTGCTGGAGCCAGTAGTGAGCATGAGAATCACCGTGCCCGAGAGCTACACCGGCGATATTATCGGCGACCTTAACAGCAAGCGGGCTAAGGTGCTTGGGATGAACCCGCAGGGTGGGTGGAACATTATTGAGGCTCAGGCACCCCTCGCCGAGGTCCAGCGCTATGCCATAGACCTGCGCTCCATGACCCAGGGGAGGGGCAGCTTCCAAACAGAATCTAGCCATTATGAGGAGGTGCCGGCCCACATCGCCCCGAAGATCATCGCCCAGCGGGAGAAGGAGAAGGGTTAGGGAGGCTTTGGAACCTCTTCCCTTTTGGCGAATCTACCGGCGCAACGCTAGCCGAGAAGTTCCTTCACCTTGTCGGTGAAGGAGGGGAGCACCTTCTTGTAGTCACCGACAACCCCGAAGCGAGCCTCCTTGAATATGTTGGCCTCGGGGTCCTTGTTTATGGCGATGATGTTCTTCGCGCCGGAGCATCCCGCGATGTGCTGGCTGGAGCCGGACAGGGCCACGGCAATATAGAGGGTGGGGCCCACGATCTTTCCTGTGAGACCGACTTGAAGCGATGCTGGCACCCAGCCATTATCGCAGGGCGGCCTGGTAGCCCCGATGGCCGCGCCCAGGGCCTTGGCCAGCGGTTCCAGTTCCTGAAAGGCCTCGGCACTGCCCATACCTCGCCCGCCGCAGACTACCACATCGGCATCCTCCAGCTTGATCCCCGCCACCTCCTCCTTCACCGTATCGATAACCTTCGTCCTGATTATTGAGGGGTCAAGACCTGCCTCGATGGTGCTCACCTCCCCCTTCCTGGCATCATCCCGTTCCAGGGGATCCAGCGCCTTTGCCCTCGCGGCGGCCATTTGGGGCTTGGTATCCTCGCAGGCGAAAACCGCCTTGGCATTCCCCCCATAAACGGGTCGT
>JAUWZB010000012.1 GCA_030615555.1 Dehalococcoidales bacterium | reverse complement strand
AGGAGCCTCCTTTGCATTGGGCTCGACCCTGACCCGGAGCTGATGCCAAGGGTGGGTGTCCTGGAGTTCAATCGCGCCATCGTTGACGCCACCTCAGACCTGGTATGCGCCTACAAGCCCAACCTCGCCTTCTACGAGGCTCTGGGCATCACGGGGCTTAAGGCGCTGGAGAAGACCATAGCCTATATTCCCGAGGCGATTCCGATTATCGGGGATGCCAAGCGGGGCGATATTGGCAGCACCGCTCGGGCCTATGCCCGGGCGCTCTTTGAAACCCTCGGCTTCGATGCCGCCACCGTGAACCCCTATCTGGGCTACGACTCCCTGGAGCCCTTTATTGCGTATAAGGAAAAGGGGGTGTTCATCCTCTGCCGCACCTCCAACCCAGGCTCAGCCCATTTCCAGACCTTGCTCCTTTCCGAATTTTTCGAACATTCCGAAAAGTTCAAAACAACCGTTGTCCCTCCAGAGCCGACCGATGAGAAGCCAGCGACGCCCGCAAAGTCCGAAAAAAGCGAAAAACCACTGTTCGAAATAGTGGCCCAGCGGGCCAGGGAGTGGAACACCTTTGGCAATGTGGGGCTCGTGGTGGGCGCTACCTATCCTGAGGAACTGAGGCGCGTGCGCCAGCTCTGCCCCCAGATGCCGCTACTAATTCCGGGCATCGGCGCTCAGGGTGGCGATCTCGCCAGCGCAGTTCGCTATGGAGTGGACGCCGAGGGTGAAAAAGCGATCATCAGCTCCTCCAGGCAGATTATCTATGCCTCTAAGGGGGAAGATTTCGCGGTGGCCGCCCGAGGTGCCGCGCTCAAGCTGCGCGATGAGATCAACCGTTACCTGGGGGCTACCTAGAGATGGAGATAAAGATTGGCGATGTGGTGCGCCTTAAGAAGAAGCATCCCTGTGGCAGCGACCAGTGGCAGGTGATCAGGGTGGGCGCTGATATTGGGATCAGGTGTCAGAAGTGCCACAGGCGCGTGCTTTTGGCGCGGGGCGTTTTTGAGCGCCGGGCGAAGGTTTTCCTTTCTAGAGGGAGTGAAGCATTTTGAAGCAGTTGCTGCCAGAGGGCACGACTTATATTGACATCAGGAGTTAATATAAGGTAGAATGGGGCTAGTTGTGAAGGCCCAGGGAGGTTGCCCATGATCGAGATGACTATTGATAGCATTCGAATGAGCCTGATGAACTATCAGCGGGTGGTGATCCTCAAGGAGAGGGAGGGGGAGCGTTACCTTCCTATCTGGATAGGCCCCGCGGAGGCGGACTCTATAGCGATAAGATTGCAGGATGTGTCGGTGCCCCGACCATTGACCCATGACCTGCTTCACTCTGTGATCGATGTCCTGGGGGCTAGGGTCAGCTCGATCATTGTCAACGACCTTCGTAACGATACCTTCTATGCCAAGATCCTCCTTATCGTCGATGGAAAGGATATGGAGATCGATTCCCGTCCCAGTGATGCCATTGCCCTTGCGGTAAGGGTGGAGGTGCCGATTTACGCCGAGGAGTCGGTGCTGGATAAAGCGGGGATACTGCTCCCCGCTAAGGGTGAAAATGGTGAGCTCAGCGAGGATGAGCTGAGTAGGCTTGCCCCCTTCAGGGACTTTATCGATACCCTGAACCTGGAGGATTTGGAGAAGTCATAACGCCTGTTTAGAGGTAGCGGCATGGATGAAAGACTTATCAAGCGCTTGATGATGGCTGTGAGGTGTGGCGTGTGTGGGGAGCGCTACGAAGGGGAAAATGTGAGGATTCTCGGTCGCTATAGTGACCTCTGGTTTCTTAGCGTTTATTGCCCTGGTTGTCATAGTCAGGGTTTAGTGGCTGCGGTGCTCAAGGAAGGGAAGCTCCCCGAGCTGGTTACCGACCTTGCTGAAGAGGAGTATGCCAAGTTCCGCGAAATCGCTGTGGTAGACGCCGATGACATGCTGGACCTCCATAACTTCCTAAAGGAGTTCGACGGGGATTTTTCACGCATTTTCTCAAAGTAAGGGGATGAGGTAGAGGTGGCTCTTATTAACCCCCCGATAAGTCGGGGGGTTTTTCTAATGTTGGAGCAAGTTGCCTGGGGTAGTAGCGTATGATATACTGAGTCGAAGGTGGGTCGTGAATCGCTGGGTGGCGGCATTAAGGCTTAGCGGCATCGGCTTTTGGATTGGCGGGTGCATTGCCGGGGGGCTCTTTTTGGGGTTTTGGCTTGCTGATGAGATTGGTATCAGACCTCTGTTTATCGTGCTTGGGCTTGGGGTGGGGTTGTTTGCCGCTTTTTATGGGACATATCGCATGCTTCTCCCCGCTCTCGGGCGAGGGAAGGATGAGGGGGACTAGTGGCTAGAATTGGCTGGTGGTGGGGCAGGCTTGGCCGATGGCGCAAGATAATAATTATAGCTGTTGTAGTCATCGTGCTCCTCCTTATGGGGCGTCTCTTCTTCTCTGTTCCTCAACCTCATGTGGAACTCGCTGCGGAGCCCCTATTTGGCTCTCCCTTCACCAATACCATGTTGGCATCCTTGTTCACTATCATAGTGCTGGGGGCGGTATGTTTTGCCGCTACGCGAAAGATGAGGATTGTGCCCAAGGGGCTGCAAAACATTGTAGAGGCCCTTTTGGAGATGCTGATCAATTTTGTGGATGATACGGCGGGAAAGGAGTATGGGCGCAAGTTCTTCCCTGTGATCGCTACCATATTTATCTTTGTCATCGCCAATGCCTGGCTGGCGCTCATTCCCGGTTTCATGACGGTAGGTTTTTGGCACACCGAGGGGGAGGAGCAGGTTTTGGTGCCTCTCTTTCGGGGGGCAAATACTGACATCAATTTCCCCCTTGCTCTGGCCCTTGTCTCCTTCGTCTTTGTGGAGTATTGGGGCCTAAGGTCTCAGGGCTTTTTCCGCTATATGAGGAGGTTTATCAGTGTAGGTGAGTTGTTTAGGGGCATAAGCCAGATTTTTAGGGGCAAGATCAAAAGTGGCCTTGGCACCTTCTTCACAGGTGTTGTTAAGGCCTTTGCTGGCTTTATTGAGGTAATAAGCGAGCTGGTGCGTATCCTCAGCCTTACCGTCCGACTCTTTGGCAATATGACCGCAGGGGAGATATTGATACTCATGATGATCTTTCTTATCCCCTGGGTGGCGGCAATACCCTTCTATGGGCTTGAGCTATTCCTTGGTTTTGTTCAGGCGCTCATCTTCGGAGGCTTGACCCTGGTTTTCCTGGTCATGGCCGTTACTCCTCGGGAGGAGCATGAATAAGAAGGGGGGATAAAGCATGGATCCTGAATCGATGAAGCTGCTCGCCGCAGCAATTGCCATTGGCGCGGGTGCTCTAGGACCTGGTTTAGGGATTGGCATGTTAGGATATGGTGCCATGCAGGCACTGGGGCGAAACCCCGAGGCCCGTGGTCCCATCATGACCAATATGATCTTGGCCATCGCCTTCTGTGAGGCCATCGCCATATATGCGCTGATTGTGGCGATCATCTTGGTCTTTGTAGCATAGGGACTCGCCAAGAAAGGGATCGCTATGGAGGGAATCGGTATCAATGTGCCGGGCTTGGTGGCGCAGCTTATATGCTTTTTCATTCTGTTTGGCCTGCTCTCCGTGCTGTTCTATAAGCCCATCCGAAGGATACTCGATGAGCGCTCGGAGAGGATCAGGGTGAGCATGGAGCAGGCGGAGCAGATCAAGGAGCAGATGGCAAAGACCGAGGAGCAGGTCAGGGAGCAGCTGGAGGATGCCCGCCGGGGGGGGCAGAATGTATTGGCTCAAGCGGCTCAGATGGGGGAGCGCCTCAAGGAGGAGGCAAGGGGGGAGGCGAGGCACGAGGCGGAGATTATCATCGCCAGGGCGCGCACCGAGATCGAGCGGGAGCGTGATGAGGCTATCGATGAGCTCAGGCACCAGTTTGTTGACCTGGCAATACTGGCTGCCGAGAAGGTGGTCAGCGAGACCCTGGATCGGGAGAAGCATCGCCGGCTCATTGAGGAGGTGCTTGAGCAGGCACCCGGGGGGAGGGGTGATGGGGGGAGTTCGAAAAAGGAGGGCTGATGGCGAGGGCTTCGGCGAGAAGGCATGCCCAGGCAGCGTTTCAGATCGCTCTGGAGCGAAAGGAATTAGAGGGATGGCGAAGGGACCTGGAGCGGCTCTCCGAAGCGGTGAAGGACCCCCTTCTTTTTGCCTTTCTGGAAAGCCCGAGGATTCACTTTGACGAGAAGGCGAGGATTTTGCGCCAGCGCCTTGAGGGGTTAAACCCCCTGGTAATGAACCTGGCCTTGCTACTGGTGTCCAGGGGGAGATTGGGCCTGGTGGCGGATATGGTTCTTGAGTATGAGCGGCTGGTCGATGAACATCGGGGCATCGCCCATGCTGAGGTGGCTACCGCCGTCCCCTTGGAGCCTGGAGAAAAAGCTAAGCTTGTTCGTCGTCTCGGCGTTCTGGTGGACCGGGAGATTGTGCTTACCACCAGGGTTAACCCTGCCATTATCGGGGGGCTGGTGGCCAGGGTAGGCGATAAGCTCATCGATGGCAGCACTAAGTCGAGGCTTCTCGCTCTCAGGGAGAGCCTGATGAGATAGATCGGAGGTTTTTCGTTCTCCGCGAGAGCTCGGTGGGATAGATCGGGAGGTCGCTCTTGGAGATAGACTGACGGGATAGATCGGAGGTAAAAAAGGATGGCTCGTGCCCATGACTTCACCACCATCATAAAACAGCAGATCGAGCAGTTTGGCACCACTGTAACCATGGTGGATGTGGGCACCGTGGTCGAGGTGAGCGATGGCATTGCGCGCATTCATGGGCTCTCCGGCGCCAAGTATAACGAGTTGCTCCAGTTCCCCAATGGGGTGATCGGCATCGCCCTTAACCTGGAGGAGGATAGCGTTGGTGCGGTGATCCTCGGCGACTGGGCCGAGATCAAGGAGGGGGATGAGGTACGCTCCACTGGGAGGATCGCCGAGGTGCCAGTAGGTGGTGGCCTCATCGGGCGCGTGATAGACCCTGTTGGAACCCCCCTCGATGGTAAGGGGCCGCTAAAGTACGAAAAAACCCGCCCCGTAGAGCGGGTGGCCCCTAATGTGGTGCTGCGCAGGTCGGTGGATACCCCGGTTCATACCGGGATCAAGGCTATCGACAGCATGATTCCCCTGGGGCGGGGGCAGCGAGAGCTCATCATTGGCGACCGCGCCACCGGCAAGACCGCCATCGCCCTCGATGCCATCATCAGCCAAAAAGGTGGCGACCTCGTCTGCATATATGTCGCCATCGGACAGAAATCCTCCAAGGTGGCGCAAGCGGTGGCTATTCTGGAGCGCTATGGAGCTATGGAGCATACCATCGTGGTCTCCGCTCATGCCTCCGACCCTGCGGCACTACAGTATCTCGCTCCTTACGCTGGCTGCGCCATCGGCGAGGAGATCATGGAGCAGGGGCGGGATGCCCTGATCATCTACGACGACCTCTCCAAGCATGCCTGGGCCTATCGTCAGCTCTCCTTGCTACTTCGTCGTCCCCCAGGTCGCGAGGCCTACCCGGGCGATATCTTCTATCTCCATAGCCGCCTTCTGGAGCGCGCCGCAAAGATGGCGCCGGAGTATGGCGGCGGCTCGCTCACCGCCCTGCCTATTATCGAAACCCAGGCCGGCGATATATCGGCCTATATCCCCACCAATGTAATCTCCATCACCGACGGTCAGATATATCTGGAAACCGATCTGTTCAATGCCGGGGTGCGGCCGGCGCTAAATGTCGGCCTCAGCGTCTCCAGGGTAGGGGGCGCCGCTCAGACTGGGGCGATGAAGCAGGTGGCGGGGAAATTACGGCTGGACCTCGCTCAGTACCGGGAGCTGGCGACCTTCTCCCAGTTTGGTGCTGCCGAGCTGGACAGGGCCACCAGGGCGCAACTGGAGCGGGGGCAGCGCATCACCGAGGTGCTGAAGCAGCCCCAGTATGTCCCCATGCCCCTGGAAAAAGAGGTGACCATCCTCTACGCCGTGATCAATGGCTACCTCGATGATATCCCAGTGGAGATGGTGAGGGCCTTTGAGGAGGGCTTCCATCGCTTCTTGGGGACAAGCCACCCCGAAATAGGGGAGCGCATCGCCAAGGAAAAGGCGCTCAGCGATGAGACTGAGGAGGCGCTGAAGAAGGCGGTCGCCGAGTTCAAGGAGAAGGTGCCGTACTGAGGGCATCACAGTTTCGGTAGGATGGGTGATAGAGAGCGGATAGATTGTATTCCTAACGGTCGAAAGAATGCCAACCATTCGTGAGATCCGCCGCCGCGTCAGAAGCGTCCAGAGCACAGCCAAGATCACCAGGGCGATGGAGATGGTCGCGGCCTCGAAGATGAGGCGTGCTCAGGAGCGCACTCTTGCTGCTCGCCCTTACGCCGAGAAGATGCGGCAGGTGCTGGCCGACCTCGCGGCGCAGCGCCGCTCTGGCGAGGAGATTCACCCCCTCCTCGTTAAGCGGTCGGTGAACAGGATCGCCATTATCCATATCACCCCCGACCGCGGCCTTTGTGGCGGGCTTGTTGCCAATGTCAATCGCAGTGTGGCGAGCTTTATCCTGGAGCAGCGTGTTCCCGTGACCATCGTTGTGATCGGTCGCAAGGGGAGGGATTTCATGGTGCGCTCCGGGCAGGAGGTGCGCGCCGAGTTCACCCGCCTGGGCGACCGGCCTTCGATAGTCGATGTCCTCCCGATCGCCCGCATCGTGATCGATGATTACACCGATGGCCTCATCGATGAGGTATATCTATCATACACCCAGTTTGTGACCACCATGAGCCAGCGGCCGGTGCTCTGGCGGCTGCTCCCTATTGAGCCGGCGGCGATTGAGCCAGGGCGAAATGTGGATTATATCTATGAGCCCTCACCGGACGAGGTTCTGGCCGAGCTTCTCCCCCGCTTCGTAGAGATGGGGCTCTACCATGCCATTCTTGAGGCCATCGCCAGCGAGCAGTCAGCGCGGATGGTGGCGATGCGCAACGCCACCGATAACGCCAATGAGCTTATCGAGGACCTCACCCTCACTTATAACAAGGCTAGGCAGGAGATGATCACCAAGGAGCTTCTAGACATCACCGGGGGAGCGGCAGCTCTGGTGTAGATGTTGAAGACGTTAAAATCGTTGAAGACGTTGAAATCGGGACTATAGCAATTCTATGAAGTTTGGATTTGAAGACCTGGAGGTCTGGCATTTAGCTTTAGAACTGATAGATGAGGTCTATGACATTGCAGATAAGTTCCCGCCCATGGAGTTGTATAACCTAACTTCACAGGTGAGGAGGGCAGCTATCTCGATTTCTCTAAACATCGCTGAGGGAAGCGGAAGGCACCACAAAAGGGATTTTGCAAGATTCATTCGGCTGTCTATAGGCTCGCTTTTAGAAGTGGTCGCCAGTTTGAAGATTGCAATCAGACGAAATTATCTAACGCAGGCGGATTATGAGATGACGGTGTCTCCTCTCCTTGAAAAGCTTTACTTCAAGCTAATTGCTCTGGAGAAATCGCTGTTGACCTGATTGGAACGCACCAACGACTTGAACAAACGAAGTGATAAAACGTTTTCAACGGCTTGAACACCTCGGGAGGCTATCATGGCGAAAGGAAAAGTAGCCCAGGTAATCGGCACCGTGGTCGATATAGAATTCCCCCCTGATGAGCTGCCGGCGCTCAATAACGCTATCGAGATTCCCCTTGATGAGGGGACGATCATTCTCGAGACGCAGCAGCATGTGGGGAACAACTGGGTGCGCTGCCTCGCCATGTCCCCCACCGATGGCCTGGAGCGGGGCGCCGAGGCTATCGACACCGGGGCACCGCTCACCGTCCCCGTGGGGCCAACCACCCTGGGAAGGCTGTTCAATATTATGGGGGAGCCCCTGGACAATCTGGGGCCTGTGGAGGCTGAGGAGCGCTGGCCCATCCATCGCCCCCCGCCCTCCTTCCGGGAGCAGGAGACCTCCACCCAGATGCTGGAGACGGGAGTCAAGGTCATCGACCTGATCACCCCCTTCACCAAAGGGGGCAAGGTGGGCGCCTTCGGCGGCGCCGGGGTCGGTAAGACCATTATCATCATGGAGCTCATTCGCAACATCGCCACGGAGCATGGCGGCTTCTCCGTCTTCGCCGGGATCGGGGAGCGCTCCCGTGAGGGCAACGACCTATGGTATGAGATGAAGGCTTCGGGGGTCATCGATAAAACCGTTCTTGTCTTCGGGCAGATGAACGAGCCCCCCGGGGTGAGGGTGCGCGTCGGCTTCACCGGGCTTACCATGGCGGAATACTTTCGGGATGTTGAGGGGCAGGATGTGCTGCTTTTTATCGATAACATCTATCGCTATATCATGGCAGGCATGGAGGTTTCGGCGCTCCTGGGTCGTATGCCCTCGGCGGTGGGCTATCAGCCCACACTGGCCACCGAGATGGGCGACCTGCAGGAGAGGATCACCTCCACCAAGAGGGGCTCCATTACCTCCTTCCAGGCGATCTATGTCCCCGCCGACGATTACACCGACCCCGGTGTGGCTACGGTCTTCGGTCACCTTGATGCCGTGGTTGCCCTGGAGCGCGCCATCGCTGAGCAGGGGCTCTATCCCGCTGTTGACCCCCTGGCCTCCACCTCTCGCATCCTCGATCCCCGCGTGGTCGGCGAGGAGCACTACAGCGTAGCGCGCGGGGTGCAGCGGGTGCTCCAGCGCTACAAAGACCTCCAGGACATCATCGCCATATTGGGTATTGAGGAGCTCTCGGAGGAGGACAAGCTCACTGTAGTGCGCGCCCGCAAGATCCAGAGATTTCTCTCCCAGCCCATGTTCGTCGCCGAGGCGTTCACCGGCAGGACGGGGAGGTATGTCCCGGTAAAGGAGACGGTGCGTGGCTTTAAGGAAATCCTTGATGGGCGGCACGATGCTCTCCCCGAGCAGGCCTTTTATATGGTGGGCACCATCGACGAGGTGGTGGAGAAGGCGAAGGAGTTGGAGGCGGCGTAGTGTGCCTTTTGGGGCGCAGGGGCGAAGCCCCTGCCGGGGTTCTAGGGGTGTCCCCTAATTCATTCTTCCCCCTCTGGGAGAGGGGGGTCGGGGGTGAGAGCCTTTGGCTAAACTCAGGTTCGAAATCGTGACTGCAGAGCGGGCGGTCTACTCTGATGAGGTGGATATTGTTATCGCCCCGGGCATCGAGGGGCAGCTGGGCATTCTCCCCAGCCATGCTCCGCTCTTAACCATGCTTCAGCCCGGCGAGCTGGTGGTGCGGAAGGAGGGCGAGGAGACGGCGATATTTGTCAGCGGCGGCTTTTTGGAGGTGATGCAGAATCGGGTTACCGTGCTTGCCGATGTTGCCGAGCGGGCTGAGGAGATCGATATTGCCCGTGCTGAGGAGGCGAAACGCCGCGCTGAGGAGCAACTCAAGGAACGCCCCCTTGAAATGGACCTTGCCGCCGCTGAGGCCGCGCTCAGGCGCTCTTTGGTGCGGCTCAAGATAGCGGAGCGCAGGAAAAAGAGGCCCGGCTCAGGGGGAGCCCAGGGACTTTAGATGGTAGGTCATGGTTTGCAGGGCGAGCACCGGGTCCACCTCCTGGATTCGCACATCCTTGGGCACCCGGGGAGCAACGGGGGCATAGTTTAAGATCGCTTTGATGCCGCATCCCACCAAGCAATCGATGGCCTGTTGGGCCTGTGATGGGGGCACAGCGACAATGCCGATGTCGATGCCCCGATTTTTCACCGTATTGGCGAGCTCGGCGAGATCTTGAATCACTACCCTACCTACTTTTTTGCCAGTTTGCTGAGGGTCTATGTCAAAGGCAGCCACAATCTTGAACCCTCGGGGAGTCAGCATGCCATAGTCAAGGATCGCCTTACCCAATCTTCCCACCCCGATGATGGCCATATGCCACTCCCGGTTAACCCCCAGGATCTGTCGCAGTTCCCCCAGGAGCAGTCTCACGTTGTAGCCTTTACCCTGCTTGCCAAACTTGCCGAAGTAGCTCAGGTCCTTTCGAATTTGAGCCGGCGTCATCTGTAATCTTGCCCCTAACTCCTGCGAGCTCACCACCCCAGCGTTCTCCTCCTCGAGGAGTGTCAGGATGCGAAGATATAACGGCAAACGAAGGATCACCACCTCTGGGATTTGAGACGTCATGTTACTCTCCTAGCGCTTCTTTTAAAATCGTCAGCATGTTTCCGCCATCCTAATTCGGCTCGCCTAAAAAGCGGTTGGCTCCCTGGAAGCATATGGTGATAAAGCCACTTAAAGGGAGCCAAAGCTCGTCATGGAAAAGGCCTGTTTCTAAACACTTGCGGCCCAAACTCACTATATTGGGGTCAAGCTTTCTCCTGTAGCAAACCCTCGATTACCTCAACAACAATGCGCCCTCCCTGGAGGTCCACCGATTTCACCACATCCTCAATGGCGGGGATCAGCAGCTCCCCACCTTTAGAGGGCACTTCATAAACATCGTTACTCCCGGTGGGCAGGATCCGGGAAATTCGTCCCAGAAGCTCCCCCTCGGTAGTCCAGACCTCGAGCCCTAGGAGTTGAAACTGATAATACTCATCCTGTGGCAGGGGGCGAAGTTGGGACTGGGGTACCTCGAGGAATCGCCCGCAAAGCTCCTCGGCATCATCCACGCTATCGATGGTGGCCAACTTGAGGATTACCCTCCCCCGATGCCATCTGCTCCTTTCGATGGTCATCGCTCGTCCCTCAATGTAAACCTCCTCCTGGGGCGAGAACCGATCCGGGAAGTCTGTCATCACCTCCACCTTTATCTCCCCCCTCACCCCCCAAGGGGCAACAACCCGACCAACCGCGATAAACTGGGAATCCATAGTGCCATCGAACCGGGATTAGATTACTACAAGCTCTACCCGAGTGCCTTCCTTAACGGCGACCACCCGGAGCAGGGTGCGCATCGCCTGGACCACCCGTCCCTGCTTGCCGATCACCCGCCCCATATCCTCCTGGTTAACCTGAAGCTTGAGGAGCACCCCTCCTTCGCTCCTCTCTTCAGTTACTACCACCTCGTCCGGTTTGGTCACCACCGCCTTGGCGATAAACTCGATAAGCTCCTTCATTTCGCTCCTCTGCTTGTTTATTCGATCCCTTCTTGGGGAAGGGTCGTGGACTCACCTTCGCTTTTCGTCGCGGGCTCCTCCGCGGGCTTCTCTGTGGGCTTCTTCGCGGGCTTCTCCTCTGCAGGTTTCTCCTCCGCTAGCTCCGCTGTGGGCTCCTCTGCGAGCTTCTTCGCGGGCTTCTCTGTGGGCTTCTCCTCCGCAGGCTTCTTCGCAGGCTCCTCTGCGGGCTTCTCCTCTGCAGGTTTCTCCTCCGCTAGCTCCGCTGTGGGTTCCTCCGTGGGCTTCTTCGCGGGCTTCTCTGCGGGCTTCTCCTCCGCGGGCTTCTCTGTGGGCTCCTTTGCGAGCTTCTTCGCGGGTTTCTCTGCGAGCTTCTTCGCAAGCTTCTCTGTGTGTTTCTTCGTGGGCTTCTCTATGATGCCCAGCTTAGCTAGCAAGACGGCCACCCTTTCTGTAGGCTGGGCCCCCTGACGAAGCCACTTTAGGACCTTCTCCTCATCAACCACGATGGTAGCAGGGTCGGTGAGGGGATTGTAGTGACCGATGATTTCAATAAAGGCACCATCGCGTGGGGCCCGGGCATCGGCAACCACCACCCGGTAGTTGGGCCTCTTCTTCCTGCCCACACGACTCAATCGAATCTTTACCATTGCTGACCTCTTAATGTTGCTATTATGGGTGATTAAGGGCGATGTGTCAATGGGTTAGGTTGCCAGGGGGTATTCCAGGGGATATAATTGGCTGATATGAAAGGGCGCAATCTTCATAGCTGGCAGGTAAGTGTTGCTGAGGCTAAGGAAATTCAACGAGTTCTTGCCGCTCAGGTGGTGAGAAGGAACGAGCTTGAGGCCCCTCGTCTCATTGCTGGTATGGACATCTCTCGTGAGGACAATAGGGGGATGGCAAGGGGGGCGGTGGTGGTGCTCCGTTTTCCTGAGCTTGTGCTGGTGGAGCAGAGTGTGGTGACGCTGCGGATCAGCTTTCCCTATGTGCCAGGGCTGTTGTCCTTTCGAGAGACGCCGTTGATCCTGGCTGCCTGCGAAAGGCTTACCGTGCCCCCCGACCTCATCATCGCCGATGCTCAGGGCATCGCTCACCCCCGGAGATTGGGGCTGGCTTCCCATCTGGGGCTTCTCCTGGATGTGCCCGCCATAGGGTGTGCCAAGTCCATCCTGTGCGGCCGGCACGGTGATTTAGGGGAGGAGCCAGGCGCTTATGCCCCGCTCCGCGATGGAGATGAGGTTATCGGGGCGGCGCTGCGGACCAAGCGGGGGGTAAGCCCAGTCTATGTTTCCATCGGGCACAGGGTTGACCTTGAGGCGGCTATCCACTGGGTGATAGCGTGCTTGAGAGGCTATCGCCTCCCCGAGCCGACGCGCCTTGCCCACCTTGCCGCGGCGGGACAACTGCCCGCTTTGGCAAGGACAGAAGAAGGGCAACAGGGAAGGTTTTCGATATAGGGCCGATAAAGCTCGAAAAAGGAGGTCGAAAAGATGCAAGAACAAAAGAAAAGGCTTGAGGAGCTAACGGAGCGCATCTCCCAAGTCATGGTGCGTCTTTGACATCGCTCAAAAGGAGCGGGAGATCGCTGAAATAGAGGCGGAATCATCCCGGACCGATTTCTGGCAGGATCAGGAGAGGGCGCAGGGCGTGATGCGCCAGCTCGGGGAGCTGAAGGGTGAGGTGGAGAAGTGGCGCATCATGGAGCGAAGGGTCAGTGAGCTTTTGGAGCTGGCAGCTCTGGCTATCGCAGAGGAGGAGCCTTCGCTGAAAGAGGAGATCGCTGCTGAGGCCGAGAGGGTAGTCTCCCAGTTTGAAGAGATGGAGCTTGAGCTGCTACTCAGCGGTGAGTACGAGAAGAGGAGTGCCTTCCTCGCGGTTCACGCCGGCGCCGGGGGCACCGAGGCTCAGGACTGGGCTGAGATGCTCCTCAGGATGTATCTCAGGTGGGCGGAGCGCCGTGGCTATCAGGCAGGGGTGATCGAGCTCTCCCCCGGTGAGGAGGCTGGCATAAGGAGCGCTCTCATCCAGGTCATCGGCGATTATGCCTATGGCTACCTCAAGGCGGAGCGCGGGGTGCACCGGCTGGTGCGTCTCTCCCCCTTCGATGCCTCCCATGCTCGTCATACCTCCTTTGCTCTGGTGGAGGTGTTGCCTGAGGTGGAGCGGGAGCTGGATGTCAGGATAAACCCTGATGAGGTGAGGATCGACCTCTTTAGAGCCAGCGGTCCGGGAGGGCAGCATGTGCAGAAGACCAGCACCGCGGTTCGGGTGACCCATCTCCCCACGGGGCTGGTGGCTACCTGCCAAAACGAGCGCTCCCAGCGCCAGAACAAAGAGATGGCGCTTAAGGTGCTTCGCGCTCGCCTCCTCGAGCTTGAGCTGGCAAAGCGTGCTGAGGAGCAGGCCAGGCTCAAGGGGGAGCATGTCGCCGCAGGTTGGGGCAACCAGATCAGAAGCTATGTCCTCCACCCCTATAAGATGGTGAAGGACCATCGCACGGGATATGAAACCAGCGACCCCGCCGCTGTGCTCGATGGGACGTTGGATGAGTTTATCGAGGCCTACCTTAAATTCACCATGGAGAAGGGGTAATGAAGCGGCTTTGCCTTTTACTCATGCTGTTTCTCGTCCTCCTCATCCTCTCCCCGGCAACCAGCCTGGCCCAGGATGAGATCACCGTGCTCTCCAGCGATGCCCAGGCGCAATTTCCCTATGCCATCACCTTTCGCCTGGAGGCGGAGGCGTCCACCGAGATCGCCGATATCGATCTTGAATATCGGGTGAGCAGGCGGAGCCTCGTCCCGGTTAGCTGTCGGGTGGACGTCGATTTCACCCCCGCTCAACGGGTGGCGGCAAGCTGGATATGGGACATGCTGGAGACGGGGGGATTGCCGCCGGGGACGGAGATAGATTATTGGTGGCTGATTGAGGATGCCGCTGGGCACCAAATTGAAACCTCACCGGCCACCATTAAATTCGATGACCTGCGATATGATTGGAATTTCCTCACCAGCGATCAGGTGGCCCTTTTCTGGTATGAGGGCGACCAGTCCTTTGCTCAGGAGCTAATCGATGCTGCCGATGAGGCGCTGGAGAGCTTAGCCAGTGAA
>JAUWZB010000077.1 GCA_030615555.1 Dehalococcoidales bacterium | reverse complement strand
TGAGGGGCCCAATAAATCGGTCGCTACTGCTCATGGCCATGTACCTGGGCTTGGACTCGGTTATCCTGGATCCTCTAGATGCGAGGATGATGGCCCATATCAAATCGGCCCAGGTGGTTCTGGGCAGGGACCCCTTCTGCAGGGACTACCTCAAAAACTATCGGAAAGGCAGAATAAGGGAGTAGGCCATGCCGAGAGAGGGCGTGTTAGTCCACCGGATATACGAGAGGCTCGACCGGGACCAGGTGGAACGCATCCATAGCGTCTCTATGGAGATCCTGCGCCATCCCGGCATCATGTGCTTCAACCGGGAGGCGGCAGATATTTTCGCGAGCTATGGGGCAACGGTCACCGCTGAACCGTCGGCCCGGCATTGGCAGGTGAGCATCCCCGAGGCGCTGGTGCTCCAGGCTCTGAAGAGAGCTCCCCAGATGGTCAAGCTGGGGGCGAGGCAGGAGGAGAACAGCCTCATCCTGGATGGAAACGAGCCCCGGGTCTATTTCGCCAGCGGGTCGGAGACCAACATCTGGCTGGATATGAGGGTGGAGACCTTCGTCAGCAAGGCGGACCACAGCGTTGCGGTCGAGCTAGCTACCTTTCATCCACGGCGGGGGATGCTGGCCGATCTCTGTGCTGCTGCCCGCCTCGGCGAGCACCTGGACAACCTCGACGGTTTCATCCGCCCGGTGAACATCCAGGACGAGGACATCACGGAGGAAAACAAGGATGTCAACAAGTTCTTCGCCTGCCTCAACAACATGACCAAGCATGTCATGGCTGGTCTAACCAGCCTAGATAAGCTGGACAAGGTGATCCGGATGGCAGAGATCATCGCTGGTGGCAAGGAGGAGTTGAGGAGAAACCCCATCATCTCCTTCATCACCTGCGTCTTCAAGAGTCCCCTTCAGCTGGTGGACGACACCACTCAGAAATGCATCGAGATAGTGAGAAGAGGGATGCCCCTGGTCATCTCGGCCTCGCCCCAGGGAGGGTCAACCGCGCCCATCAAAGAGGATGGTATGGTGGCCCAGATAAACGCCGAGATCCTCGGCGGCATCGCCCTGAGCCAGTTGGTAAGCCCGGGGGCTCCGGTCATCTATGGCAGTGTGCCCACCAGAGCAGGGCTGGACGACCTGGCCGACACCTACGGCGTCCCCGAGTTCAATCAATACAACGTTGACTGCGTCCAGATGGCCCGCTTCTACGGCCTTCCCTGCTACTCCACGGCAGGGGTAGCCGATGTCAAGGTGCCCGGCATTCAGGCCACGGTAGAGAAGCTTTTCTCCCACATCGTAATCGCCCTGAGCGGCGCGCAATACATCCATTATGCCTTCGGCCTACTGGACAAGACCGCTACCTTCTGCCCGGTTCAGGCAGTGCTGGACGATGCTCACATAGGCATGGTGAAATCCCTGCTCCGGGCGCCCAAGGTGGATGAGGTAGAGGTCGTCACATCCCTGGAGCAGATACGGCAAGTGATGGCCACCTCCCAGAAACTCTTTGTGCGCTACATTCGCCCCAAGTTGCGCTCTGGCGAGGTGACCTTGCCCTACCCCTTTGAGGGCGATAAGGCGAGGGACGAGATCCTGCTCCGGGCTCATGAGAAGATGCAGGAGCTGCTTCAGCGTCCGGTGGAGCACATCCCCCCCGAGGTGAGCGAGAGGATATTTCGAGAGGTTCCCGGGATACTGCCTAGACTAAATACTTACCGTGAGGGATAGCATGACCAATGACATCATAGAGCGCATAAAGCAGAACGTGATCCAGGGCCGGATGGATAAGGAAGACGAGGGCTTTAATGGGGGGATGGTGAGCCAGCCTGGGGTCAAGGAGCTCGTCCAGCAAGCGCTGGATGAGGGTGTAGACCCCAGGCGTATCGTGGTGGCAGGGTTGACGGAGGCGATGAAGATAGTAGGGGATAAGTTTGAGGCCAAGGAATACTTCATCCCCGATATGCTGGCCTCAGCGGAGACGGTGGGGGCAGCAATGGACATTTTGGCTCCTTATCTAGCTAAATCCGGTGTAGCCTCCAAGGGGAAGGTGTTGATGGCTACAGTTAAGGGCGATCTCCACGACATCGGCAAGAACATCGTGACCATCATCCTCAAAGGAGCCGGCTATGAGGTCAAGGATTTGGGCGCCGACGTCGGCCCGGAGGCGATCGTGGCCTCAGTCAGGGAGGAGAAACCCGACCTCCTTGGCCTTTCGGCGCTGCTGACCACCACCATGGTGGCAATGAAGGAAACCATCGACAGCCTGGCCCAGGCCGGGCTCAGGGATAGGGTTAAGGTGATCATCGGCGGTGCCCCAACCTCGGTGGAGTTCGCTGCCGAGATCGGGGCCGATGGCTACGGCGCTGATGCCTTCCATGCGGTAAGGGTGGTGGAGGAATTGCGCCAAGCGTCCTGAGGTAGGCTATGTGCCAGAGATCAGCTTATGATGAGGCCATAACCAGCGGTCAATACCAGAAGGTCGCTGGCCGCATCGGTAAATATGACAATGTGAGGCGGCTATGGGAGAATGAGGTAATGCGGCTCTTCCTCCAACCCTATCTGCAGAGGATGGTAGACCGGAAGAGACAGATGGGGGAAGGGCTCCGCATCCTGGACCTGGGCTGCGGCAGCGGCGACGGCTATGAGCTGCTTATGGGGGTGAAGCTGGGGGACACCGGTCTTTCCTCCCATGCCAACGTAGCCATCGAGCCCGAGCTCCTTGAGTTCTACAAGGGGATAGACCTCAACCCAGGACTCATCGCTCAGGCCAAGGCCACCTATGACCACCACCCTAACATGGCCTTCGCTCTAAGCAACTTCAATGAACTCGACCTGGAGGCCGAGGAGACCTACGACCTATATTTCACTTCCTATGGTACCCTTTCCCATAATGGCCGCGAGCAGAATACCCATCTGCTGGCCAAGCTAGCCCAAAATGGTCGAGATGGCTCCCTCATCATCTCCGATTGGCTGGGCCGCTACTCCTACGAGTGGCAAACGCTGTGGAGCAACGACCTGAGCCGGGAGCAGTGGATGGACTACGTGATCTCCTATATTTACCCCGAGGAGGAGAGGAAGCACCGGGAGCTCAGCTCCATCACCCTGGCCCTTCTCTCCCGGCGGGAGGTCCTCGACATCATTGAGGGCGCAAGGCGGCAGTCCGCGGTCAAGATCAGGCTGAGGCGACTTTTCGACCGCTCGGTGCTGGTCGGCCGCCACATGGATACCAGAGATTACAATCCCCATGCCCAGCCACTCCGGCAACGGGTCAACTCCCTGTTTGAGCCCAACACACGAACCGACCTGGAAGGTCTTTTGGTCAACTATGTTCCTAAAGACAGCTTCCCCGCCATAAACGAGTTCTACGCTATGTTCCAGAGCTCCTGGAATGCTCTGGTGGGATATGTCATCGCCCTCCTCCGCCATTATGATGCGGCGAAGGCTTCTTCTCGGCCTGAGATAGAACGGCATCATCCCCGAGCCTTGAGAATGGCCATAGCTGAAATGCGACGGCTCATCGCCACCACCTACCGCTCCAAGATTGGAGATGTCCGGTCCAACATCATCGAGCCCAGTCTGGGCTATGCCCTCAGGGAGCTGGAGATGGGTCTTCAGAAGGGACTGGGGTGTGGACACGGACTGGTGGCCATCCTAGAGCTGGAAAAGGAGCAGGGGAACTGACAGCACTCCATGACCAAGTGACCAGGGCTTAGTCCAGCTGGCCAACCTAGCAGAAAAAAGAGGGACAAGACTTGATAAATATTGACAAGTGTGCATAAGTGTGGTATTTTTAGAATGTACAGTACCACAGTACTGAGTACTGTGGTACTGTAGTATTATGCACCTCTCGCGTCCCCGCCAAATTCTCTCACTGTAAGCCCGTAACTGAGTTGTGCCATGAAGCGATCTTCCAGAAACGGATGGTGAGTAAGGTCAAATGAAGAAAGCATTATTACCCATATTAGCGCTGGTCCTGCTGTTGATGGGAGCTGGGGTTGGGCTTGCCGCTGGCACAGGCTAGTGGTGACCTCACCTGGACCCAGACCACATATAATGACTTCTTTAATAATAGTGAGAAAAGCGATGTGTTGGTCATTGCTATTGGTGAGGGCGACGGAGATGTTAAACTGGCATACAACCTATCGTTAAGTTTAGGGAATTGGCCTGACCCTAAAGAAACACCTACACGTGGCTCGCAGGCACCTATCTGGGGTAAAAAGTGGGATGCCCAGACCCTCACTGCTGATGCCGACGGCAATGTTAGCAGCATTATTCTTTATGTCGGCAAGAATGGTTCCCCAGGAAATCTAACTGTGGAGCTGAGAGATACTGTTGGTTCTGAGCCGGGAACTGATATCGATATCCTTGCCTCCGCTAATATCTCTAGTTCCGATATAACAACGGCTGGTGGTGCCCATGAGGTTGTGTTCGATCCGCCACCAGAGATAACTAGCAACACCATCTATGCTATTGTGCTGCATCAGGAGCAAAATCTTGGCAGCGCCCAAAACAGCTATTACTGGTATTACGACGATAGTCCTGGTTATGGTGCGGGACAAGCGTGGAAAAGCGAAAAGGGCGGAGACAGTGAAAGCTGGACGAATTTTGGCCATCATGATTTCTGCTTCATGATCAACCCTCAGGCTCAGTATTATGGTTCAGGTTACCTGATCTCATCGCCCTATGATGTTACTTACAGCGCCAATTTCGGCACCATCTCATGGAGTGCAGATGTTCCCGACGGCACCTCGCTCAAGTTTCAGATTGCCACCAATAATGATAATTCTACTTGGAACTT
>JAUWZB010000083.1 GCA_030615555.1 Dehalococcoidales bacterium | reverse complement strand
TACGCTACGTCCGCACCAGTCGCTGTTTTTCTCTTTGATTCGGGGTCGTGGGACTGCTTTTTCGCAATGTCACTCTCGCCTTTATAGTCCACGGTATACCGGATACTTCTCCTCGCTCTCTTTGGCGGCGGTAAGCAGGCTATCCACCGCCTGGAGCATCCGTTCCTTGTCCAGGGAAGGCTTGCCGTCTATCCCCCACATATAGCGGTTGGCGATATGATCGCTCACCACAAACTCGGATGATACCGTCAGCTCCTCGATCAGCCGGTGCACCTCGTGGAGCAGCCCCACCGTCGTTTGCAGGGTGAACTCGCCCCGCTGATACCTTTCAGCGAGGGGGGTTTGGGGGTCCACGTATAAGGTCCGCAGGCGGATGAACTGGGGGTTTATCTCGCTCAACACCCGGGCGGTTCCGAGGGCGTGCTGCTCCCACTTCTCCTGTCCACCGAGGCCGGGCATGATGTACTCGGACAGCTCAAATCCGGCCTGGAGTGCCTTCCGACCGCCGAGTATCATCTCATCGGGGGTAGCGCCCTTCTGGATTATCTTTAGCAGTTCTTCATCGCCCGTCTCCAGCCCTACATGAAGCCGGGTAAGGCCGGCCTCCCGGAGCATTTTTAGCTCCTCCGGTCTTTTCTTGACCAGGGTTTTTGCCCGGCCGTAACTGGTAACCCTCTCCAGGGTGGGGAAGGTTTCGTAGAGGAACCTGACGATCTCGGCGAGGTCCTCCGCCTTCATGATGATGCTATTGGAGTCCGCGATAAAGGCATTTTTCACCACCCCCTCACTGAGCCAGTATACCCCATTGGCCCGGGCCACCATACCCACCTGGTCGCCATGTCCACTCCGCCACGCCCATTCCGTTATCTCATCAGTAACCATCTTCATAGCGTGGATATCTTCCTTTACCTCCGCCACCGGTCTCAGCTCCAGCTTGGCGCCCTTATACATGCTGCAAAATTCGCACCTGTTCCAGGAGCAATTTTTGGTCGCCCTGATGAGGAGGCTATAGGCTTCACTGGGCGGTCTGAAGGGCGGCAACTCATAATAGACGTTCATCGGTGAGTTCTCCTAACACTCTTTTCTCCTCAGCCCTCATCCTGGCTTCAGCCACCTCGTCCTCATCTTCGTGTCCCAGGAGATGAAGCACGCCATGGATCACCAGGAGCGCCAGCTCCCGCTCCAGGGGGTGTTTATGCTCCTTCGCCTGAATTGCCGCCTGGGGGTAGGAGAGGATCACCTCGCCAAGGTGAGACACGCCGTCAGGGGGGGTGATAAAGGGGGCTGCCTCTGAATCTTCGAGGAGGGCGAAGGAGAGCACATCGGTGGTCTCATCCCTTCCCCGGTAGCTTCGATTGAGCTGGCGAATCGTCTCCGCGTCGGTGATCACCACGCCCAACTCCACAGGAGAATTCACCCCCTCCAGGACAAGGGTCTTTTCCACCACTTGCCTGAGCCACTCCTCATCGAGGCATCCCTGAAAGGGCTCATCGGTCTTTACATAAAGCTCACACCCTGGCATAAAAATACCGCCACACCCTCTCGGCATCATAGCACAGCGGGGGCAATTCTTCAATATTTTGTACTCGTTCAGGTGATTAGTGACACATCACCACCTCTCCCCGATATAATCGGGGTGTCACCTATCTATCTGAATGTGATCATTGCCCTTTACAATCCCCTTTTTCATAGTGTATTCTAGCCTGTGAAAAGGGGGCTTATTTGTATAAGGCACCTAGGGGCACATCGGACATCCTGCCCGCGGAACAGGGCTACTTTAGATACATCGAGGGGAGGGCATCGGAGATTTGCCAGCGCTATGGCTATGAGCGCATCGATACCCCCGTCTTTGAGGACGCCCGCCTTTTTATTCGCACCATCGGCCCGGGCACGGACATTGTGGAGAAGGAGACCTACTCCTTTGAGGATCGCAGTGGCCAGGGGATGACGCTACGCCCTGAGGGCACCGCCCCGATATGTCGCGCCTACCTGGAGCACGGTATGCATAACCTGCCCCAGCCGGTAAGGCTCTATTACTTTGCCGCCATCTTCAGATACGAGCGACCCCAAAAGGGGAGATACCGACAGCATCAGCAGTTTGGCTTTGAGGCGCTGGGCGAGGGTGACCCCGCCCTGGACGCCGAGGTCATCGAGATGGCGTGGCGTTTCTTCAAGTCTCTCGGCTTACGCAAGCTTTCCATGCAAGTAAACAGCATCGGGTGCCGGTTGTGCCGCCCCGCTTATCTCGAGAGGCTTAAGGGGTATTACTCCCAGTATATCGACCGGCTGTGCCCCGAATGCAAAGCAAGGTTTCGGAAGAATCCGCTACGCCTGCTCGACTGTAAGAAGCCCTCGTGTCAGGGTGTAGCCGCCGGGGCCCCGAAAAGCGTGGAGCACCTGTGCCCCGAATGTAGGGAACATTTCAAAAGTGTGGCGAGGTATCTGCGTCTTGTGAAGGTCCCCTTCAAAAAGAATCATCGTCTGGTGCGGGGGCTGGACTACTATACCAGGACGGTCTTCGAGGTTCAGCCTGAGGGTGAGGAGGGGGCGCAGAGCGCCCTGGGCGGCGGGGGTCGCTACGATAACCTTATCGAGGAGCTGGGAGGCAAGCCTACCCCGGCCATCGGCTTTGCCGTGGGGATGGAGCGGATCGTGCTCAATCTGAAGGAGCAGGGCATCACCCCACCGGCCCCGGAACGCCAGGGGATATTCGTGGCCTATGTGGGGGATGAGGCGAAGGCTGAGGCCGTTAAGCTCGCCGCGGAGTTGCGCCGTGCCGGAGTCCTGGTTTACTGGAGCTTTGGTCGTAAAAGTTTAAAGGCCCAGATGCGTCAGGCGAACGTCCTAGGAGCAGAATATGCCTTCATCTTTGGCGAAGACGAGGTTAGAAACGGCACGGTGGTGTACCGGGACATGGTGGAGGGGGAGCAGTGGAAGGTTCCGGTGGGTGAGGTGGTTGCCCTGCTCACGCAAGTTTGAAAAGTAGCCAGCTTGTGGTATAATTATTTAAGCCCCCTTTCGGGGTCTTTTTATACTGAGGGCGAAAATGCTGGAGAGACTGGAAATACTGGAAAGGCGCTATGAGGAGTTGAACCAGCTCATGGCCCAGCCTGAGGTTGTCGCCGACGTGGAGCATCTTCAGAGCCTGGCCAAGGAGCAGGCAGGGATTAGCGAGCTTGTGGCGAAATATCGGGAGTACAAAAAGACATCTCAGACTCTTGAAGAGACGCGCGCCATGCTGGAGAAGGGCCTGGACGATGAGATGGCTGCGCTGGTAAAGGAGGAACTGGAAAGCTTGGAAGCGCGTCTTGAGAGCCTGACCCGGCAGCTCGAAGCAGGCCTTATGCCTAGGGATGCCTATGATGAGAAGGATGTTATTGTGGAGATTCGCGCCGGTGCTGGTGGGGATGAGGCCGCCCTCTTTGCTGCCGACCTGTTTCGCATGTACCATCGCTACGCTGAAACTAGAGGGTGGCAGGTTGATGTGATCGATAGTAACCAGAGCGGCATCGGGGGATTTAAGGAGATCATCTTTGAGGTGAAGGGAAAGGGCGCCTATAGTAGGCTGAAGTATGAGCGCGGGGTGCACCGGGTGCAGCGGGTGCCCATCACCGAGGCCAGCGGCCGCATCCACACCTCCACTGCTACCGTCGTCGTCCTCCCCGAGGCCGAGGAGGTGGAGGTGGAGATCAACCCCGATGACCTCAAGGTGGATGTCTTTCGTAGCAGTGGTCACGGAGGGCAACATGTGAACAAGGTAGCCACCGCGGTGCGTATCGCCCACCTGCCCACGGGGGTTACGGCCACCTGTCAGGATGAGCGCTCCCAGTTGAGAAACAGGATGAGGGCGATGGTGGTGCTCCGGGCTCGCCTCCGCGATCAGGAGCAAAGGAAGCATGATGAGGAGATCGCCAGAGAGCGTCGCTCCCAGGTGGGCACCGGGGAGCGCTCTGAGAAGATCCGCACCTATAACTTCCCCCAAGATCGCGTCTCCGACCACCGCCTCGGACTCACTCTCCATAACCTGGAAAGCATCCTTGGCGGGGAGCTGGACCCCCTTATCGACGCCCTCGCTTCGAGCGGTCAGGCAAAGCGGCTGGAGGAAGCGTGACCATAAAGGAGGATCTCCATCAAACCGCAAAAACCCTTGCCGCTCACGCTATCGAGGATGCCCCTCTGGAAGCAGAGCTAATCTTAATGCACCTTTTGGGCATCGAGCGCGCCCATCTTTATACCGGTCTTGAGGAGGAGCTTTCACCTGGCGATGCCGCGGCTCTGGCGCAGCTGCTAAAGCGTCGTCTCACTCATGAGCCTCTCCCCTACATCATCGGTCACCGCGAGTTTTTCGGCCAGGATTTCCACGTGGCCCCGGGGGTGCTCATCCCCAGAGCGGAGAGTGA
>JAUWZB010000045.1 GCA_030615555.1 Dehalococcoidales bacterium | reverse complement strand
ACTGCCTCCCCGAAGGGTTAGCCCATCGATTTCAGGTGTTGCCAGCTTCCATGACGTGACGGGCGGTGTGTACAAGGCCCGAGAACGTATTCACCGCAGCATGCTGATCTGCGGTTACTAGCAGCTCCGACTTCATGCAGGCGAGTTTCAGCCTGCAATCCGAACTGAGGATGGCTTTTTGGGATTGGCTCCGGATCGCTCCTTGGCTTCCCTCTGTACCACCCATTGTAGCGTGTGTGTAGCCCAAGGCGTAAGAGCCGTGCTGACTTGACGTCATCCCCACCTTCCTCCCCGTTTTGCGGGGCAGTCTCGCCAGAAAATGCAACTGGCAACGAGGGTTGCGCTCGTTGCGGGACTTAACCCAACACCTCACGGCACGAGCTGACGACAGCCATGCAGCATCTGTGCACCGGTCCCGAAGGACCTCCCAATTTCTTGGGCCTTCCGGTGCATGTCAAGCCTTGGTAAGGTTCTTCGCTTTGCATCGAATTGAACCACACGCTCCGCTGCTTGTGCGGGCCCCCGTCAATTCCTTTGAGTTTTAGCCTTGCGGCCGTACTCCCCAGGCGGGACACTTAAAGCGTAAGCTTCGGCACGGAGGGGGTCGATACCCCCCATACCTAGTGTCCATCGTTTGCGGCGTGGACTACCAGGGTATCTAATCCTGTTTGCTCCCCACGCTTTCGCGCCTCAGCGTCAGGAACAGCCCAGGGGGCCGCCTTCGCCACTGGTGTTCCTCCCGATATCTACGCATATCACCACTACACCGGGAATTCCACCCCCCTCTGCTGCCCTCAAGCCCTCCAGTTTCTCTGGCACCCTCCCAGTTGAGCCGGGAGATTTCACCACAGACTTGAAGAGCCGCCTACACGCCCTTTACGCCCAGTAAATCCGGATAACGCTCGCCTCCTACGTCTTACCGCGGCTGCTGGCACGTAGTTAGCCGAGACTTATTCCTCGGGTACCGTCACTATCTTCCCCGAGAAAAGGGGTTTACAACCCGAAGACCTTCTTCCCCCACGCGGCGTTGCTGCGTCAGGCTTTCACCCATTGCGCAATATCCCCTGCTGCTGCCTCCCGTAGGAGTCTGGGCCGTATCTCAGTCCCAGTGTGGCTGACCGTCCTCTCAAACCAGCTACCGATCTCAGCCTTGGTGAGCCATTACCTCACCAACCAGCTAATCGGACGCAAGCCCGTCCTCAAGCGCCTCAGCTTTCCTCCCCGATATAATCGGGGAGCTTATGCGGTATTAGCCCCGATTTCTCGGGGTTATCCCCCACTTGAGGGTAGGTTCTTACGCGTTACTCACCCGTTCGCCACTGCCCGATAAATCGGGCCGTTCGGCTTGCATGCATTAGGCACGCCGCCAGCGTTAATCCTGAGCCAGGATCAAACTCTCCATCAAAGAACCTTCCTTCCACTATCCAGTTGTTAAGGTGCTAATTTGATTCTGTAGTCATAATAGCATAACTTGTTAAACTTGTCAATATTGTCAAACTTGTCAATAGGAGATACTCGTTCAGGTGATTAGTGACACATCACCTCCTCTCCGTAATTTTCTTGGTAGCACTCCGTGCTGTCATTGCGAGTGAAGCGAAGCAATCCCCCCCTCCCTCTAGCTCCCTCCCGCCAGGGGAGGGAAAATCTATTCCCTCACGCGAGATTCTTCGGTCGCTTTGCTCCCTAAGAATGACAGAAAGCGAAGGGTGCGGGGTGCCACCCATCTATCTGAACGATATCAGAGGAGTTTCATCGCATAGCGTGCTCGCTCTAAAGGTTATTGCGCTCCATAAAGGCGTCATATATAATGGCTTAAATTTAGCGGACCCTGGGGGCAGCAGTGTGGATGAGCTATACCCTTCTTGACACCACGCTTGGCCGAATAGGGCTGGTGGGCTCCAGTGCAGGGCTGCGGCGCATCGTGCTGCCTCAGCCCTCCCGGGAGGCAGTGCTTCAGCTCGTTATGGAGGGTTTGCCCGGGGCGATCGCCGATCCCACCCCCCTTGGCGACCTGCCCCAGCGGCTCAGGCGCTATCTTAAGGGGGAGCAAGTCCCCTTTGACGATGGGCTCGATTTGGCCGGCGCCTCTCCCTTTAGACGCGCCGTATGGGAGGCGACCCGCACCATCCCCTACGGTGAAACCCAAAGCTATGGTTGGATCGCCCAGCAGATAGGAAAGCCTTCGGCTTTCCGTGCGGTGGGGCAAGCGCTGGCGAAAAATCCCCTCCCCATTTTGGTGCCCTGCCATCGGGTGGTAGGCAAAGACAGCAATCCTCGCGGCTCAGGGGACAGCCTGAAGATGCGAAAACGCCTCCTTGAGATGGAGGCCTCATCACGTTAAGTTATTCCACCACCAGTGCTTCCTCGCCAACTATGGCGGCGAGTCGCTGGTGGAGCTCAGGGCAGTAGCCTGTGGTCATCTCGGGGAGCTTGAGGTCAATAACCTCATCCCCGCGCGTCACGCTGAGGCGCACCTCATCCCCACCGGGGTAATCCCTGAGGGCATCGAAGATCCGGTGCAGGCGCATCACATCGCTCTCCTCATCGTCGGTCTGGGAGATATTAATCAGGAGCCGGCGCCTCGGGGGTGGGGCTGGCACCTCCTCCTCAGGCCGATATTGGCGCACCTGCTCGCAGCTCAGCTGTACCCGGTCCCCCCTGACGCGCACCTTACCTTCCACCAGGAGGATGTTGCCCTCGCTCCAGAGCTCCCTGGTGCGCTGGTAGACCTCAGGCCAGGCGGTAACCTCGATCCTGCCATCGATGTCCTCAAGGATGGCGCTCACAAAGGGGCGTCCCTCCCTGGTGAATAGCTGCCTCACCGAGGAAACCATGCCGGCAGTCGCTACACCCTGCCCCACCATCTCCTCATCGATCTGACCGCATAGGGCAGTGGTAAGCGGGGCAAGCTGTGGGGCGGCACGACTGAAGGGGTGCTCCGAGAGGTAGAGCCCCAGAAGCTCCCGCTCCCAGGCCAGTTTCTCTTTAAGGGGGGCATCACCCCCCTCCAGCTCTAGGGCGGGCAGGGGCAGGGGCACGCTCTCCCCCCACATGTCGAACATGGTGGCTTGCCCCGTTTCCTTAAGCCGCTTTTCCCGCTGGGCCAGGGACAGGATGCGGTCGATGCTCGCCAGAAGGGCGCCGCGATTTCCCAGGTGGTCCAGCGCCCCCACCTTGATCAGACTTTCCAGGGCGCGTTTATTGATGGCCCTGAGGTCAGCCCTGCGGCAAAAGTCCGCAATGGACTTGAACTCCCCCTCCGCGCGGGCGGCGAGGAGCGGCCCGACGGCCCCAAAACCAACATTCTTGATCGCCCCCAGCCCGAAGCGAATCCCTTTTTCGCTCTCCCCCTCCCCAGAGTCAGCCCCCCCGTCCTTTCGCTCAATGACAAAGGTGGCCTCGCTTTTATTGATGTCCGGTGGCAAAACGGGGATGCCAAGTCGATTACACTCGTTGACGGCGGAGCGTACCTTCTCCGGCTGTCCGATGTTCATGGTAAGCACCGCACTCATAAACTCAGCCGGGTAGTTCGCCTTAAAGTAGGCGGTCTGATAGGCAATCATGGCATAGCTCACACTATGAGCCTTGTTGAAGGCATAGCCGGCGAAGGGCTCGATAAGGTCGAAGACCTCTTTTGCCAGCTCCGGGGAAAATCCCCTCCTCTTGGCCCCGGCGATGAAGTTCTTTCGCTCCCTCCTCATCACCTCAGGGATCTTCTTGCCCATGGCCTTTCGGAAGACATCGGCCTCTCCCAGGCTATAGCCGGCGAAGGCCTGAACGATGAGGAGCACCTGGTCCTGGTAGACAATCACCCCATAGGTCTCCTCCAATATCTGGGAGAGAGTGGGGTGGGGGAAGTGGATCGGCTCCAGGCCGTGCTTTGCCTTGATGAAACTGGGGATGTGCTGCATGGGCCCGGGGCGGTAGAGGGCGATCATGGCGGCAATATCGCTAAAGGAGGAAGGCTTGAGATCCTTAACGAAGCGGCGCATCCCCACCCCTTCAAGCTGGAACACCCCTGTGGTCTCCCCTGAGGAGAGGAGCTCAAAGGTCTTAGGGTCATCGAGGGGGATCCGGTTCAGGTCGATATCCACCCCCCTGGTCTGGGCGATGAGCTCCCTGGTTTTCTCCAGGATGGTGAGGTTCGCCAGCCCCAGGATGTCCAGCTTAAGTAGGCCTATCTGGGCGATGGCTTCCATAGGGAACTGGGTCATGGCGATCGCCCCTTCACCCGCCTTGGTCGGTTGCTGAAGGGGCACATAACGGGTGAGCGGCTCCTTTGAGATGACCACCCCGGCAGCGTGGGTGGAGGCATGGCGAGAAATGCCCTCGAGATGACGGGCCTTATCCACCAGCTGGCGCACCCCTTCATCCTCGCGATAGAGCTCATCTAGCTCCGTGTTCTCCTCCAGGGCCCGCTCCAGGGTCACATTTGGGGGAACCAATCTTGCCACCCGATCGACATTCCCATAAGGCATTCCCAGGGCGCGGCCTACATCCCGGATCACCGCCCTGGCCCCGAATGTGCCGAAGGTGATGATCTGGGCCACACACTCAGGACCGTATTTCTGGGCGGCATAGGAGATCACCTCATCGCGCCGCTCATCCTGAAAGTCAAGGTCGATGTCCGGCATCTCCTTGCGTTCCACATTGAGGAAGCGCTCGAAGACCAGCTTATTTTCCAGGGGATCGATATTGGTGATCCCTAGAGAGTAGAGAACAAGGCTGGCGGCAGCGCTGCCCCGCACCCCGAAGAGGATTTTTCGATCTTTAGCAAAGGATATGAGGTCCCAAACGACGAGGAAATAGTTAGCGAAATTGGTTTTTCGTATTATATCCAGCTCATACTCCATGCGCGCCACGATCTCAGGGGCAGGCTTGGCAAAGCGACGCCTGAGCCCCTCCCAACAAAGCTCCCCGAGGTAATCGTCGGCGGTTTTGCCCTGGGGCGTCACCACCTCAGGGAGGAGAGACAGTCCCAATTCCAGCTCAAGATGGCACAGCTCAGCGATATGCTGGCTGTTCTCCAGGGCCTCGGGAAGGTCTGAGAAGAGTTCCGCCATCTCCGCCGCGCTCCTTAGATAAAAGGAATCCCCCATCTTGAACCGCTTCTCATCGTAGATGGTAGTGTTTCGCTGAATACAAAGGAGAAGCTCATGGGAGGGGAAATCCTCCCTCAAGGTATAGTGGACATCGTTGGTGGCCACCAGGGGGATCTCCAGCTCACGGCTGAGGGCGATGAGCTGGGGGTTTACCTGCTCCAGCTCCGCTATGGGGTGTCGCTGCAGTTCGAGGTAAAAATCGCCGAAGACCTCCTTATACCAGAGGGCTGCCTTCCTGGCCTCCTCAGCGCGCCCCTCCAGGATGAGGCGCGGGATCTCGCCATGAAGGCACCCTGAGAGGGCCACCAGTCCCTCATGGTGCTCCGCTAAGAGCTCCCGATCCACCCTGGGCTTATAGTAGAAACCCTCGAGATGGGACTTGGTGGTGAGTTGAAGGAGATTTTGATAACCCTCCCCGTTCTTGGCGAGCAGGATAAGGTGATAGGGATTTTTGCCGGCGGGGTCTCTGGAGCGGCGCCCAAAGGGTGTCATATAGAGCTCGCACCCCAGGATGGGCTTTACCCCGGCCTCTCTGGCAGCCTGGTAAAATTCCATCGCCCCATACATGGCACCGTGATCGGTGATCGCCAGGCTATCCATCCCCAGCTCCTTTGCCTGGGAGATGAGCTGAGGAATACGGCACAGGCCATCGAGGAGGCTATATTCGGTATGGACGTGAAGGTGGGTAAACATAGGTCGTAATATTATACCATAGGTGACCCCAGAAGGTAGCTCATAATTCGTGCCACTGGTCCGCTCTTCGTTGCCGCCGAAGCGATAGAATACATAAAGGGCTACCCCGATTTCATGGGTGGCAAGCTCTTGAATATCCATCGGCCTGCCCCATGATGTTTCCTATGCCTCGCCCGCTCATGATATAATAGCCCCGTGAACTATCAGGCAGCGCTCAACTACATCCTAAGCTTTTTCGCCCGTTCCCGCCGCTCGTGATATAATAGCCTCCGTGGATTACCAAGCAGCGCTCGACTACATCCTAAGTTTTACTGACTACGAGAAATTGCCCGGCTTCCTCTATACGGCGGCCAACTTCGACTTGAGGCGTATGACGGAGCTCCTCGAGAGATTGGGTAACCCTCACCTCACCTCCCGGTCGATTCACGTGGCGGGTACCAAGGGGAAAGGGAGCACCGCGGCGATGATCGCCTCCGCCCTCTCCGCCGCTGGCTATCGGACGGGGCTTTATACTTCCCCCCATCTACATACCTTTCGGGAGCGGATCACCATCGATGGTGAGATGATTGCAGAGGAGGAGTTTTCCGCCCTGGCAGAGAGGTTGCAGCCTGAGATCGATGAAATGAACCGGCGCCACAATTATGGCGAGCTCACCACCTTTGAGATATTGACCGCCCTCGCCTTCGCCTTCTTTAGGGAGCGGCGGGTCGATTTCCAGGTTTTGGAGGTGGGATTGGGGGGACGGCTCGATGCCACCAATGTGGTAACGCCCGAACTCTCCGTGATCACCTCAATAAGTCTGGACCATGCCGAGGTGCTGGGCGATTCTTTGGCTAAGATAGCAAGGGAGAAGGCAGGCATCATCAAGCCTGGGGCTCTCGTGGTAAGCGCGCCGCAGCCCAGCGAGGCTGAGGGGGTGATAAAAGAGGTCTGTCGCCACCACGGGGCAAGCCTTATCGCGGTGGGCCGGGATGTCACCTGGGAAAAATTGACTTCAG
>JAUWZB010000100.1 GCA_030615555.1 Dehalococcoidales bacterium | reverse complement strand
GTTGAAGGAGTTTACCCCCATCCCTTTGTAGCAATGCAATATTTTCACAATAGCGGCGGCGAAATCCCCCGTTTGCCTTTCATCCAAATTTGCCAGATTGCCCACCCCCTTAAATATCACCTGAACCTCCCTGTTCCCCCGGGGGGCGAAGCTGGCGATGACCGCCAGGGAATCGTTCTCCCCGATATACCGCTCGCCAATCTCTCTCTCCGCCTCGATCAATTCCCGCCAATAATTTCTGCCGTGCCTCCGGAAATATTCCTCGCTTTTCTCCAAGATTTTCCCCAGTTCTGGCGTCGGGGCGCGATCCACGATTACTTGCACATGGGGATGGATTATGCTGGCCCCGCTGGGCGGCAGATGATTCCAGATCCACACGGGATATTTCGCTTTTTCATCCTTTTGGTGCGCTAAAACAATGTATTCCTTTGATGCAATGATGTTATCCACGAGCATCTCCGTGGTAAATTCGTCGAGCTCGAGAAAATGCCTCCCCGTCAAGGTGCCCACGGCATGGTATTCCGCGAAGGGATAGAGATTGGGGAAGAGTAAGCAATCCCCCCTTTTTATCCTGCCTTCCGGGAAAAGCTCTGGGGGGAATTTTGGCGTTCTCTCCTCAATATTTTCCGGGCAAAAGAAGCAGCCAGCCCTTGTCCGCTCAATCACCTCCCTCACCGCTACCTCACCCCGTTGTGCCTGCTTCACCCTTCCTGCTCTGGCCACATTTATTCTGCTCCGGGACCCTGTCAAGGGATCCTCCCGATACTCAATTAGCTGAACCTCGCGTTCAAATCGAAGCGCCGGACTCAAAAGTTCCAGGGTCTTTACCTCTTTGCGAAACTCCATCGAGCACCCCCATGATGATGGCTAGTTATTATACCATATCGCCGCTCCCTTAAAGGGTGGACAAAGGGTTGACAGGGTGGTAATAGTATGATAAAGTTTCGCAATAATCTTAAAAAGGAGGCAGGATATGAGGCTAGTTGTTGTTGGATTGGGACAGTGTGGCAGTAGAATCGCCGATGAGTTTGCCAGAATGGGCAAGTCGGCATCACGGCATCGCGGTATTCAGATAATCAGCGGCATCTACGCCGTGAATACCGATCAAGCCGACCTGACCGGACTGAGAACCATAAAGCCCGATTTCCACCATCGCATTATTATCGGAGGTGGAAAGACCGGTGGTCATGGCGTGGGCAAGATAAACGAAGTTGCCGCAGCGCTGGCAAAGTGGGATGGCTACAAGGTGATCGATGCGGTAAGGAGCGGGCCCAGGTTTTTTGAAACGGATGCCTTTTTACTCGCAGCCGGCGCCGCTGGCGGCACTGGCTCAGGGGCACTGCCCATAATCATCGACTCGCTGAAGGAAAGATTCCCGGAAAAACCTGTTTATGCCCTGATCGTCCTCCCCTTTGCTCACGAAGAAAGCTCGGAGGAAAGATGCGTCTACAATACCGCGACCTGCCTTAAATCCGCCCAGTCGGTTGCCGATGCGGTATTTCTTGCTGACAATGAGCGATTCATCAAAAAGGACGCCAACCTGGTAAACCATATGGAAAAGATCAATCACGAAATAGTGAAACCCTTTTTCGATTTACTCTGCTCCGGTGAGGAGCAAAAACGAAGACATATAGGGGCAAGGACCCTTGATGCCGGCGACATAATGGAGACACTGGATGGCTGGTCCTCAATAGGCATGGGTAAATCGGACCTACCGCTAATCAGGCTACCCTTCGAAAGGACACGAAGCTTCAGGAAAAAAGCTAAAGAAACCATCAGGGGTTTTGAGGCACTGGACCAGGCAATAAGTGAGCTTTCCGTAAGCTGTAATCCCCGTGATGCGGGAAAGGCTCTATATCTGGTCTCCGCCCCGGCCAGGGAGATGAATGTGGCCTTGGTCAGAGAGCTAGGTGAGAGTATGAAACGGATGGCAGAGGATGCCGTACTCAGAAATGGCGACTACCCCAGACAAAGGGGCGAGCTCACTATAACGGTCATTCTATCTCAGCTTAGAGACGTGTCAAGGATAAGGGGAATTTATAGTACAGTAACGGAATCTGCCCCCTTGCTAAAGAAGAGAAAACAGGAAGCGGAGGAAAGGTTTAAAGAGATGGCCAGAATATCAGAAGATATACCTTCCCTATTATAGGGAAGGCTCTTCCTCCTTCAGCATAGCTACAAAGCCGTCCGCTATTTTGGGGTCAAATTTATAGCAATAGCCTGGTAGCCCTCTGCTTGGCATTTCCTGTTATCCTCTCTTCCCGCGGTTCCCAGTAGGGAGCAACTCCGCGATCTGCGCTGAAAGGGCCTCTTTGCTAAAGGGTTTTGCAATCATCCCGTCGATCTCCGGCAGTCTCTCCTGGTCAACTTGCCCCCCCCAGCCGGTGATCAGCACCACCGGCGTCTCGGGCTTTATCTCCTTAACGGCCCTGGCAATCTCGTGCCCTGACATGTCAGGTATCCCCAAGTCAGTGATTACCAGATCGTAATTGTCCTTCTTAAAGGCATCAAGTGCCTCTCTCCCATTGGTAACCCCCGTTACCCGGTGACCGAGATGCTTGATCGTGAGTCCGAGAACCTCAACGACCTCCGGATCGTCTTCGACCAGGAGTATCGTGGCACGCTTGATACTGGGAGGCTTACGCTTAGGGCGCGCTCTCTCTTTGACACCACTGGCCACGGGCAGCCTGATATAAAAGGTGGAACCCTTTCCCCGGGTACTTTCGACCTCGATGCTCCCGCCATGCCTGGTAACAATTCCATAGGTCACACTAAGCCCGAGCCCGGAGCCTACCTGGGCTCTCGTGGTGAAGAAGGGCTCGAAGATCCTCCCTTTTACCACCTCAGGGATGCCCACGCCGGTATCGCTAACGGAAAGCACCACCCAGCTATTCTCCTGCTCGCTCTTAATCGTGATCTTACCCCCCTCAGGCATGGCATCCATGGCGTTGAAGATAATATTCACGAGCGCCTCTCTCAGCTCCGCGGCGTCCCCTGCTACAGGAGCCACCCTACTCAGCTCAGCGCTAATCTCGATCGTGATGCCCCCCGTCTCCTTGAGTTCCGCCCGGCGGGATTCCACCATCTGTAATGCAGCTTCCACCAATTGATTCAGGTTCAGCACTTCGAAAGGTCGATCCGACCTCACCCTAGCGAAGTCCTGGAGGCGGCGCACCGTCCTGGCAGCGTCGAGCGCGGTCTGTTCGATGATTTGGATGTTTTTTCTCAGCTTGGCGTCTTTCACCTCCCCCAAAGCCAACTGGGCCCGACCCAGGATGATGGCTAAGATATTGTTGAAGTCGTGAGCCACCCCGCCTGCCATCTCACCCAATGCCCTCAGCCGCTCCGATTGCACCATGTAATCCTGTGCCGCCTTGAGCTCATTATAGGCTCGCTCTAGCTCCGCTTCGTGTTCCCTTGCCCAGATAAATAACCTCGAGTTCACGGTTGCCGCAGCGATCGGGCCCGCCACCTGCTCCAGGATCTCCCGCTCCCTTTCGCCATAGGCATTGGGGTGTCGGCTGGTGAGGTTAAAGGTGCCGAAGACCTCGCCTTTGGAGAAGAGGGGGACGCGGATCGCTGACCTTAACCCACTCCTCAGATGTTCCTCATCGATGGGGAATTGCATCTCCTGGGTAAAGTCTGTTTCAATGTT
>JAUWZB010000109.1 GCA_030615555.1 Dehalococcoidales bacterium | reverse complement strand
ATCACGATGGTTGCCTCCGGGGTGGTGTGCGCGATGGTGACCATCGCCTCAGTGATCACCCTGGCAAGCTCCGCCTTCTGAGATTGGGTCCTCCCGGGCCACATCTCCACCCGAACAATGGGCATGACGATCACCTCCTCTTGCTAAGAAGCTCCTCCAGTAGTATATTAATTTGACCGCTTGGGAGGTTAACATGGGGCCCACACCCTGGTATCGAGTTAAGCTCAGGATTAAGAAAGCACTGGGGAGGAATATCTTCCTCTGCGATAGCTGCAAGTGGGACTGGCGGAGCGCCTGCCACCGCCCAGAGCGCCCCAATGCTACCTGGTGCCCCGATTATGAAAAGCGAGGGAAATAGTCACCGGCCATAGCTGAGCCGCGTCACCAGGAAAATGGGTAGCCCCTGCCTCACCATCCTCTGTTGAGTATCCTCAATGTCATAAGGAATGCGATAATGGTAGATGACCTTATCCCTTTCGTCGTAGATGGCGTAGGCGGCGCGTGGGTCGCCATCGCGAGGCTGACCAACACCACCGGGATTAATAATCAGGCGATTTCCCCCAAACCTTAGCGCAGCGGGCAGCTCCCCAAGGAGGCAGGTTTCGCCGACATGCTCAAAGACCATGGGGACATGGGAATGTCCGATGAGGCAATACCTGGTCTCGAAAAAGCGGAAATTGTCCCTAGCGCTCTGGGTGGAGAGCACGTATTCCCAGATTGGCTCGCGCGGGCTGCCATGGACAATGGTGAAATCACCACGAGTTAGCGTTAAGGGAAGGCTCTCCAGGTATTTCACATCCTCAGGGCTTAACTGCCGCCCCGTCCAGCGGCATGCCTCGGCAGCATCCAGATTGAAATCCGAAATATCCACTTTCCCGATCGCTGCCCAGTCATGATTGCCCGCAACACAGAGGTGAGGATATTGACGCAGTAGCGCAATGCATCCTGAGGGGTCGGGCCCATAGCCCACAATATCGCCCAGACACCATAGTTCCTTAGCCCCTCCCTTTTCCTCGATGTCCTCGAGCACTGCCTTAAAGGCAGCTAGGTTCCCATGGATATCTGCCAGGATTGCATGACGCATCTCCCCTAAATATATCAGCTTTTCCTGAGTTTGGCTAGATAAGTTAGGGGAAAGTGGGTATAATCTTGGTATGAAGGTCTCAGAGCTAGGGGAGTTTGGACTCATTGAGCTCCTCGCTAAAATTGTGGGTAAATCAAAAGGCGAGTCTGTGCTCATCGGCATCGGCGACGATGCCGCCTGCTGGCGCACTGAGGCCTCCCTTCAGCTAGCCACCAGCGACACCCTGATCCAAGATGTCCACTTCACCCTGAGCACTATCACCTGGCGAGCGCTGGGATGGAAGGCGCTTGCGGTGAACCTCAGCGACATCGCCGCGATGGGCGGTCTCCCCCAATATGCCCTGGTGTCGCTGGGCCTGCCAGAGGATACCGAGGTGGAGAGCGTCGCTGAGCTCTACGAAGGGATGAAGGAGCTAGCGTGCCTTTTCGATGTGGCCATCGTGGGCGGAGATGTGGTCGGGGCGCCCGTTGTGGTGCTTGGCCTGGCGGTGGTAGGCGTGTCCCAAAACATCCTTACCCGCTCAGCGGCGACTCCCGGGGATCGGATCGCGGTAACGGGATGTTTGGGGGCATCGGCAGCAGGGCTGGCCATGCTCCGAAAAGGGCTTAAATTTGACGAGAAGACTACTGCCACGCTCAGGGAAGCGCACCTCAAACCACATCCCCGCGTCGTCGAGGGGCAGACCCTGGCGCGCCATGGGGTGAAGGCCGCCATCGACCTGAGCGATGGGCTGGTCAGCGACCTTGACAAGTTATGTAAAGCAAGCGGAGTGGGTGCCCGTCTATTTACCAGCCAAGTTCCGGTTCCCCCGGTAGTACGAAAATCCTTCGGGGACGATTCCATCAACCTCGCCCTAACAGGGGGCGAGGACTATGAGCTTCTTTTCACCGCCCAGGGCGAAATTATCGACAAGGTAAGGGAGGCGATGCCCTGCCCGGTGACAGTGATCGGTGAGATAGTCGATGAGCCGGGAGGAGAGGAACCGGGGAGAGTGAAAATTTTCGATGAACAAGGGAACGAGGTGAAGCTTGATAAAGAGGGCTGGGAGCATTTCGCACATTTGAAGGGAGATTCTGGTCAGGTTTATTAAGAATTAGTTACGGTATCCCTTTCCTGGGATCGAAAAGTCCGAAAAAAGCGATGATGAACCTCATCAGCGAGAGCCCCGAGGAGACCCAAAGGCTCGGTGAGGAGCTGGGGAGGCTCGCCCAGCCGGGCGATCTATTCCTTTTGGTGGGTGGACTGGGAACAGGCAAGACCTGCCTCACCCAGGGCATCGCCTGGGGGCTGGGCATTGAAGGCTATGCCACCAGCCCTTCCTTTGTGGTGATCAATCAGTATTGGGGGAGCCTCCCCCTCTATCATATCGACCTCTACCGCCTCGACAGCATTGAGGAGGTCATCGAACTCGGGCTTGACGATTATCTCTATGGGAATGGCGTTTGTGTGGTGGAATGGGCAGAGAAGGCGTTAGAAGTGCTTCCTACAGAGCATCTATTAGTGGAGATAAGCTTCCTCTCGGACACCAGCCGCAATCTCGTGCTAAGGCCTAGCGGGGAGCGCTATGTAGCGATGCTTTCCCAGCTTAAACAAGGGACGAAAAAATGGAGCTTGCCATAGATACCGCCACAGAGATCGCCAGCATCGCCCTATCCAATGCTGGAAAGGTAGCGGCGGAGATGAGCTGGTATGCGGGGCAGAATCATACGGTGGAGCTAATTCCCAATCTGCTTCACCTCCTCCGTCAAGCCAAGATAGAGCCTAAGGGGATCGAGGCCATCATCGTAGCCAAGGGCCCGGGAAGCTTCAATGGCCTGCGGGTTGGGGTCGGCACGGCGAAAGGCCTCGCCTTCGCCCTGGGCATCCCTCTGGTGGGCATCGGAACGCTGGAGGCGGAGGCCTTCCCCCATGCCAAAACAGGGCTACCGATTTGCCCGGTGCAGGATGCGGGGAGGGGCGAGATCGCCACCGCCTTATATCAATTGCGAAAGGGCGAGTGGCAAAGGCTTGTTGCGGAGCAGATCACCACTGTGGAGGAGCTTTGCTCAAAGATCGCCTCAAGGACCCTTTTCTGCGGCCGTTTTTCACCCCAAATCGCTCAGCAGATCGAGGAGTGGTTTGGGAAGGAGGCGGTGATTTTGAGTGGCACGCTCAGAAGGGCAGGGTTCTTGGCTGA
>JAUWZB010000117.1 GCA_030615555.1 Dehalococcoidales bacterium | reverse complement strand
TTGAAGGGCGACTTTGGCAACCCGAATTGCATGGTTCCTGGCAAAGATGGCGAAGTTTTTTCCAGAAAGGGGATGGTTGTGGAACGGGAGAAATTTGAGAAGATGAAGGATGAATATTACCAAATCCGAGGTTGGGATGTCGCCACTGGTTTTCAGAAAAGGGCTAAACTGGAACAGTTGAATCTGGGAGAGGTTGCGGAAAAATTAGCGAGCAAGGGCCTGCTAGCTTAATAATTCTAGGCGTTGCGCGTGACATCCCCTGCGGCAATGGTCACCAGGCTGCCATCGGGGCGCCTGAGCAACAGGTTGCCATCCTCATCCACCCCCTCAGCATAGCCCTCCTGAACCTCATCACCACAGCGCACCGCTACACTTTTCCCCAAGGTCTCCAGGTGCCGGCGCCACTCCCGATCGATCGGCTCACCGCGACGCATCGCACTATACAGCGCTTCAAATTCACCAAGCAGCGACCCGAGCATCTGGAGGCGTGAAACCTCCCGCCCGAGCACCTCCTTAAGGCTGGTGGCCATTTCTGAAATCTCAGGGATGGATGAAGGATCAAGATTGACATTCAAGGCGATGCCCACAATAGCATAATTAACGGTGTCTCCCCGAACATCGCTCTCGATCAAGATACCGCTTACCTTCCTCCCCGCGATGAGGACATCGTTAGGCCACTTGATAGTAGACTCAAGGCCGGTAACCTTCTCGATGCTCTGGGCCACCGCCAAACAAGCAGCCATAGTGAGGCGAGGAAGCAGTTCCAGCTTTGGATAGAGGATGATCGATAGCAGGATGCTGCTGTCTGGAGGGGAGAGCCACTCTCGGCCCAAGCGCCCTCGGCCTGCAGTCTGATGGTCGGCGATGACAATGGTGCCCTCCGCAGCGCCCTCCCTTATCGCCTGCTTTGCCACATCCATAGTGGAGGAGGTCGTGGGATAGTAGAGGATATTTTGACCGATAAGCTTCGTTTTTAGCTCCCGACGTAGGGAGGCTGGGGATAGCTCATTCGCCGTCATGTCTTCCCCTTGAAAAAGAAAATAGCTTTTTGCCCTGCTCAGATGCTAGGCTGCACTACGACCTAGACTTCTCAACCCCGTTGCGCAGCTGACAGAACGAAAAGAGGGGCCAAGCAAGCCTATAAGCCGAGTTCTGTACCCCGATTAAATCGGGGCGGTGACCATCTATCTGGGATGACAGTTACCTGCCACCTCAAGCGACCTACCCGAGGGTAATAACGAGGCCGGGCGTCCTCTTCCCTTCTATTTGGTCTTGCTCCGGATGGGGTTTGCCTGGCATCCGATGTCACCATCGGAACGGTGAGCTCTTACCTCGCCCTTTCACCCTTACCCCGGCGAGCCGGGGCGGTATGTTTCTGTGGCACTTTCCGTATCCCCGATAAAATCGGGAACCCTGGGCGTTACCCAGCATCCTGCCCGGTGGAGCTCGGACTTTCCTCCCCCCGATGCAATCGGGGAGCGGTCACCCGGTTTACCTGACCCCCTAAAAGTTTACTATAAAGCTAACCACAAGTCAAATGAATGCTGCCAGCTACTTCTTCTCCACAATCCACTGGCAGATTGGGTCGCCCTTAGGGATGAACTTGGGCAGCGTCCACTTGTAGTCGGGATTGATCGCCTCGACTATCCCTTCGACCAAGCTTTGGAAGGCTAGGCAAAACTCCGGTGCGAAGCTCTGGAAGGGACACTTGGTAACCTCCTTCACTACCCTATCTGGGCTGACCTCTGTGGGCTTGCCCTCAACCAGAAGTACCTGCTCCTCAAAGAGATGGAGGAAGGAAGCGATGGCGATAGCGTCATTGCTGGTGAAACCCATGATTGGCGCCATAGCACCCGCTTCCTTGCCAATTTCCTTGAGGTAGGGGCGGAGGATCTTCAGTGCCTCTTCCGCACCAAACTTGTCTGCCAGGGCCCGGATGGCCGCAAGTGCCTGCTGGTGCGCCATCTCCGGAGGAAGCTGTGGTATCTTTAGCTCTGCCATTCTTTCTCACCTCCCTTCCGTTACGAAGTCAATCGCCCGCTCTGCGGAGCGCCCGGCGGCTTAAGGCATCTGCCGCTTTGTTTTGCTCCCTGGGGATGTGCTCGATACTATAGGATTTGAACCTTCGCAGAAGCTGGAGGGTCTGCTTGTGTAGCGGTTTGAGCTCCTTGCTCCGGTATTCGCCCTTAAGTTGCCTTACAATGAGCTGGGAGTCCAGTTTGAGGTCCACACGCTCCGCATCCAGTCTCAGCGCCTCTTTCAGGCCAGCGATGAGGGCCAGAAACTCGGCACGATTGTTCGTGGTTCTACCAATGGCTTTTGACAGCTTGGTGACTACTCTGCCGGTCTCATCAAGCACCACTACGCCGATAGCAGCGGGCCCTGGATTCCCCCTTGAGGCGCCATCGGAATAGATGGTCAAGCGTTTCGCGCTTATCACAGCCTGAGCAGCGTCTCCACGCGGTCGTCGTAGACCGTGATTCGGTCGATTACATACTGAAGCAGAGCTCTTCTCGCCGGGAAGGTCATGGACTCCCATTGCTTCTGAAGGTTCTCCATCACCTCGAAGGTATACTCCCGGCGCTGCTCCGCGGTGATCTCCTGCCTCGCCTCAGCTTCGAGGAGGGCGAGCCTTTGCTCCAGAAACTGCCTGTCCCTCACCAACCCCCCACCCATAGTGCGCAGCTCCTCCAGAGAAATAACGCCCTGGGCAGCCTGGTCGAGATACCCTCGGAATTTTCGGCCGAGAGCCTTCAGCTTTTCTGCTAACTGAGACTGCTCTGTCGTTTTGTAGTCCACTGCGGGGACGGGTTGCTTCACCAATTGCTCCCGAGTGTCAGGGCTACTGAATCTCTGTAGCGCAGCGAGGACCGCGCTCTCTAAATCCTCAGCCCTCCTGGTATGGTATTGGCAAACGCTCTGGTTGGCCCTCGACTGGCACTGATAATA
>JAUWZB010000010.1 GCA_030615555.1 Dehalococcoidales bacterium | reverse complement strand
TTGAAGGGCGACTTTGGCAACCCGAATTGCATGGTTCCTGGCAAAGATGGCGAAGTTTTTTCCAGAAAGGGGATGGTTGTGGAACGGGAGAAATTTGAGAAGATGAAGGATGAATATTACCAAATCCGAGGTTGGGATGTCACCACCGGTTTTCAGAAAAGGGCTAAACTGGAACAGTTGAATCTGGGAGAGGTTGCGGAAAAATTAGCGAGCGAGGGACTGCTAGCTTAATAATTCTAGGCGTTGCGCGTGACATCCCCTGCGGCAATAGTCACCAGGCTGCCATCGGGGCGCCTGAGCAACAGGTTGCCAACCTCATCCACCCCCTCAGCATAGCCCTCCTGAACCTCATCACCACAACGCACCGCTACCTTTTTCCCCAAGGTCTCCAGGTGCCGGCGCCACTCCCGATCGATCGGCTCACCGCGACGCATCGCACTATACAGCGCTTCAAATTCGCCAAGCAGCGACCCGAGCATCTGGAGGCGTGAGACCTCCCGCCCGAGCACCTCCTTAAGGCTGGTGGCCGTTTCTGAAATCTCAGGGATGGAAGCGGGATCAAGATTGACATTCAGGGCAATGCCCACAATAGCATAATTAACGGTGTCTCCCTGAACATCGCTCTCGATCAAGATACCGCTTACCTTCCTCCCCGCGATGAGGACATCGTTAGGCCACTTAATAGTGGACTCAAGACCGGTAACCTTCTCGATGCTCTGAGCCACCGCCAAACAAGCAGCCATGGTGAGGCGAGGGAGCAGCTCCAGCTTTGGATAGAGGATGATCGATAGCAGGATGCTGCTGTCTGGAGGGGAGAGCCATTCTCGGCCCAAGCGCCCTCGGCCTGCAGTCTGATGGTCGGCGATGACGATGGTGCCCTCCGCAGCGCCCTCCCTTATCGCCTGCTTCGCCACATCCATAGTGGAGGAGGTCGCGGGATAGTAGAGGATATTTTGACCGATAAGCTTCGTTCTTAGCTCCCGACGTAGGGAGGCTGGGGATAACTCCATCTCCGGCATGTCTTCCCCTTGAAAAAGAAAGCAGCATTACATGTTTTTCGCCCTGCTCAGATGCTAGGCTGCGCTGCAACCTAGGCTTCTCAACCCCGTTGCGCAGCTAACAGAACGAAAAGAGGGGCCAAGCAAGCCTATAAGCCGAGTTCTGTACCCCGATTAAATCGAGGCGGTGACCATCTATCTGGGATGACAGTTACCCGCCACCTCAAGCGACCTACCCGAGGGTAATAACGAGGCCGGGCGTCCTCTTCCCTGCTATTTGGTCTTGCTCCGAAGGGGGTTTGCCTGGCCTCCGATGTCACCATCGGAGCGGTGAGCTCTTACCTCGCCCTTTCACCCTTACTCCGATAAATCGGAGCGGTATGTTTCTGTGGCACTTTCCGTATCCCCGATAAAATCGCGGACCCTGGGCGTTACCCAGCCTTCTGCCCGGTGGAGCTCGGACTTTCCTCCCCCCGATGCAATCAGGGAGCGGTCACCCGGTTTACCTGACCCCCTAAAAGTTTACTATAGAGGCGATGACAAGTCAAATGATGCTGCTAGCTACTTCTTCTCTGTCTTCGCCAAAAAGTCCAGCACCGCCTGATTGAACTTGTCCGCGACCTCACTCAAGAACCCGTGGCCTCCTCCCTCTAGGATAACCAGCTCGGCGTTGGGGATGCCCGCTGCTAGCTCCTCCGACAGCTTGACCGGGAGGAGAATATCTTCTTTTCCTACGAGCACCAGCGTGGGAGCGGTTATCTGGCCAATGCGATCCCGCGTGTCATGTTCCAAGCAGGCGCCAACCTTTGCTGTAGGCATCCAGTCCTCTTTTCTCAGATTTAATCGCCCGCTCTGCGCAGCGCCCGGCGGCTTAAGGCATCTGCCGCTTTGTTTTGCTCCCTGGGGATGTGCTCGATGCTATAGGATTTGAACCTTCGCAGAAGCTGGAGGGTCTGCTTGTGTAGCGGTTTGAGCTCCTTGCTCCTGTATTCGCCCTTAAGTTGCCTTACAATGAGCTGGGAGTCCAGTTTGAGGTCCACACGCTCCGCACCCAGTCTCAGCGCCTCTTTCAGGCCGGCGATGAGGGCCAGAAACTCGGCACGATTGTTCGTGGTTCTGCCAATAGCCTTTGAGACCTGGGCAACTACCTTGCCAGTTTCATCACGCACCACCACCCCAATACCAGCAGGCCCAGGGTTAGGCACAGCGGCGCCATCGGAATAGATGGTCAAGCGTCTCGCGCTTATCACAGCCTGAGCAGCGTCTCCACGCGGTCGTCGTAGACCGTGATTCGGTCGATTACATACTGAAGCAGAGCTCTTCTCGCCGGGAAGGTCATGGACTCCCATCGCTCCTGAAGGTTCGCCATCACCTCGAAGGTATACCCCCGGCGCTGCTCCGCGGTGATCTCCTGCCTCGCCTCAGCTTCGAGGAGGGCGAGCCTTTGCTCCAGAAACTGCCTGTCCCGCACCAGCCCCCCACCCATAGTGCGCAGCTCCTCCAGAGAAATAACGCCCTGGGCAGCCTGGTCGAGATACCCTCGGAATTTTCGGCCGAGAGCCTTCAGCTTCTTTGCTAACTGAGACTGCTCTGTCGTTTGGTAGTCCACGGCGGGGGCGGGTTGCTTCACCAACTGCTCCCGAGTGTCAGGGCTGCTGAACCTCTGTAGCGCAGCGAGGACCGCGCTCTCTAAATCCTCAGCCCTCCTGGTATGGTATTGGCAAACGCTCTGGTTAGCCCTCGACTGGCACTGATAATAGCGATACTCCCCCTTGCTCTTTCCCCCATCCTTATGCCTCGTCCAGGTCTGGCTACGGTTCACGCTAATCATCCTATTGCCACAATAGCCACAGTAGGCCAGACCGGTCAGGAGGAAGGGCGACCTTCGGGCGTATCCCCCTTGCCTGGGCTTAGCGCTAAGCTGCCCCTGCACCCTATCGAAGATGTGGACGGGGATTATCGATGGGTGGCTGCCTGGAACCCTTACGCCAAAACGGGAGTAGGTCCCCAGATATGCCCGATTGCGCAGAATATCGCGGATGCCCACGATGCTCCACCGGCCACCCTTTCTGGTAGTGATCCCCCGCTCATTCAGATAGCGAGCGATGAGGCGAACGCCCCTATTCTCCTGAAGATATAATCGATAGATAAGGGCCACCGTGTCCGCCTCCTCAGGCACAACCTCCAGCTTCTGGTCGGCGCCGATCCGATAGCCAAAGGGTGGTTTGCCCAGCCCCTTCCCCCTGATCGCTCTAAGCCTCATCGCTTCCCGCACCCGCTCCCCACTTCCTTCACCCTGCCGCTGGGTAGACCACACCTGGAGGGCTGCTGCCAGGGGGTCGTCGAGCGCTTCATCAGTGGCAAGAACCATGACCCCCAGGCCATCAAGCTCCAGGAGACAGCGCACCGTTTCCTGAGAGTCGGGGTGGAGATGACAGAGGCTTTTCACCACAACGAGGAAATTCTCCCGCTGCTTTCGGATGTCGCGGAGCATGCGCTGGTACTGGGTGCAGCTAACCCTGTCTCCCGAATCCACATCGACAAAGGTCGTTACCGGCTGATAACCCCGCTCCTGGCAAAAACGGGAAAAGCCCTTCTCCTGCTCCACCAAGGGGGATGGAACACCCTGTTTGATATCCGAAGTTACCCGAAAATAGCCGATCGCTCTCATCGCCTAACTCACGTAAAGAATCCTCTCGCAGCTACTACACTGCATCAATTCCTGGCCTATTCTCGCTCGCTGCAATTCGCTCATCGGAAGGACAATCCGGCATCCCTGACACATCCCCTGTTCCACCTTGGCCACTGCCCTCCCCTGCCGCTTCCTCCTTAGCGCCTGATAAAGCTCCACGCTCGCCGCATCGATCCTTGAAGCCAGCTCACCTCTCTTCTGCTCCAGAGTGGCTAAGGCAGCGCCTAGCTCAGCTTGCTCCTTCGATAGCGAGGCTTGCTCTGCTCGCCAGTCTTCATCGATCCTGGCCACCTCCCTGCGTTTTAAGGACACCTTTTGCTGCACCGTCTCCACCTCCGTCATTATGTCAAGTACTTTATCCTCCAGCCCCTTCCTTCTCCTCTTGAGATTTTCCACCTGCTCCTGGAGGCTTGCCAGCTCCTTGGGATTTTTTACCGCGCCGCCATAAAGCTTCTCCTCCAAAAGGGCGGCCTTGGCCCGCACATCCTCCACCTCCCACTCCCCATCTCGCTGACTCCGCTCCAGCTCAGCAAGGTGCTCCTCCTCCTCGCCAAGGGAGATGCGTGCCTCAGCCAGGGCCTCGCTCTCGCCCAAGCGGCTCATCACATGAGAGAGCGCTTCCCGCTTCGCATCTATCTCCAGATCAACCTCCTGGAGCTCATACAACTGCCTTCCCTTGCTCAATCCAGGCCCTCTCGAGCCCCATTCTAATTTAAGGCCAGGAGGCTGTCAACAACAAAAATCCCCCCGCAAGAGAGGTCTTGACATGGCCTATACCAACAAGCTATCGTATTCACTCACATAGCTCACGGTGTTGAATGATCCGACATCAAAGGGGGCAATATGGGAAATACGGGAAATTTCGTCCCAGCAGGCAAGACCAATGAACTCGAAGATGGAACCATGAAGGCGGTATTAGCTCAGGGCCGTGAGATCCTTCTAGCCAGGGTTGGCAATAACTACTATGCCGCTGACAACAGCTGCCCTCATATGGGAGGGAAGCTATCGCAGGGCAAGCTGAAAGGGACTGTAGTCACTTGTCCGCGACATGGCTCTCAGTTTGACCTTAATGACGGCCGAGTAGTCCGTTGGTTAAAGACGCCTGGGCTGATTTCGATGGTGAGCAAAGCACTCAAGCTATCCAGACCGCTTACCACATACCGTGTAAAGGTCGAAGATGATACAATCTTGGTAGAAATCTAGAGCCTAGAAAGTAGGTTTAAGGATGCCCGACGAACTGACCGAGCTGTTGGAGATGGCAATGTACAAGGAGATCGCCTCCCAGGCCTTCTACATCGCGGGAGGAAACAATACCGATGACCCCGGGGCCAAAGCATTGATGAAGGAACTAGCCGAGGAGGAGCTTCGCCATTTGGAGATGCTGAAAGAGCTCAAAGAGAGGGACTGGGAGAAGGGCCATTGGCACGTGGAGAAGATACCCAACCTGATGATAAGCGAGCACCTGACCGGCAGCGATAAGCTGGAAGGGGCCAGTGTGCAGGACACGCTTGTTTTCGCCATGAAGCGAGAGCAGCAGGCTGTGGAATTCTACTCCCGGATGATGAGTGCCCTCCGTGATGAGGAGGCCAAACGCCTCTGCGAGAGGCTGGTTCACGAAGAGCTAAAACATAAGTACAGGCTGGAGATATTATATGACGACCTCTTCTATCAGGAAGACTGAATAACAACTTCAGGAGGTGAGTAAAATGATTGGAGCACTGCTTTTCAAATTGATGGCGGGGTCCGCACTGGAGACGATGAACCGCCGTGATCTCCCCGCAATTATGAGCAGGTGGCATGACGATGCTACCTTTACCTATCCCATGACCGGGGAGATAAAAGGGAAGAAAGCCCTGGAGGAGTTTTTCCGCAAATTCATGGAACAGTTCCCCGAGGTGAAGTTCAAACTGGTAAACGTCTATGTAAAGAATATCTTTGCTTTCGGCCTCTCGAACACGGTTGGTGTGGAGTGGGAGTACGAGATTACCAACCGGGAGGGAAAGACCTTCCACAACTGCGGCATCAGCACATCCAGAGTAAGAAGGGGCAAGGTCGTTGCGTCGCGGGAGTACTATTATGACGTCGACAAATTGAGAGAGGCGTGGGGAGTGGATAAGTTAGTCCTCGATACACCGGGCCGGTAACGGATTACGCTGAGGCGTTTGTTATGCCTAACAGATTGAGGGGCGAGGCCAGTCCCTACCTGTTGGCTCGGCAGGATTCGAACCTGCGACCAACCGGCCATAGTGTTTGGGTTTGTCATGTCGCATGTTGCCTGCCGCGTACAGCGTTATATATTTGGTGTTTTTATTATTGCTATGGGCCCAAGCTCACCCCTCTTTTCTTCGTCAAGGTGATTTTTCTTTAATAATTCATCTAATCCGCCTTGCTCATTATAATCTTTGAAACATCTATTGTGATCCCTCCCTGCAATAAGCTCTACGACTTTGGATAAGTAGGACGATGGAATTAGGGGGAAAGGGACCTTATAATCAATAAAAACCAGGGCGCCCCCTTCCTTTACCACCCTTTTCATTTCGGAAATAATTCTATCTCTATCTGCCCTTTCATTTTCGTGAAGTGACATAGAGATGGAAGCGTAATCAAAGAAGTTGTCCTCGAACGGCAAATTTTGAGCACTTGCCACTTGGAATGAGACATTCCCTAAGCCTTGTTTTCTTCTCTTCTTTTCGGCCACTTGTATCACACGAGGATCTAGGTCGATTCCAGCAGCAATAATACCCCTCCTTGCATAATAAAGTGCCAGGGCTCCCGTCCCGCAGCAGACATCCAGTGCTCTATCCCCCGCTTTCATCCCAGCTAACTCGGGAGTCTGAATCCTGAGACTCCGCATTAGAAGTTCAATTACCCTGCTCAGGACAAATGCGGCCCACCAAGGGTTCGGGATTGTCATGGTGCCTTCCTTCTTCCCCCAAAAGCAACACTAGAAGCTCCCGGATGTCGAGGGCTTCTAGGTCGAATCGCATGCTTTTGGTGGGCTCGGCAGGATTCGAACCTGCGACCAATCGGTTATGAGCCGATCGCTCTGCCGCTGAGCTACGAGCCCGCAGGACACCAGTAGTTTATAAAACTACAAAGCGAAAGTCAAGCTGAAGGGCTTTGACTTTTTGCTATGTTAGCTTATAATCTATGCCAGAACCCGGTAGGAAAGATGGTCGAAAAAACGCCGAGCTACAGTCCCCAGGAGATAGAGCCAAGGTGGCAGGAGCGGTGGGCCCAGGACCGCCTCTACGAGGTTCATGAGGATGACCCCCGCCCCAAGTGGTATGAGCTCACCATGTTCCCCTATACCTCGGGGGACCTTCACATCGGGCACTGGTATGCCATGGCCCCCTCCGATGTTCATGCCCGCTTCAAGCGGATGAAGGGCTACAATGTGCTTCACCCTATGGGCTTCGATGCCTTCGGCCTGCCCGCAGAGAACGCCGCCATCAGCCACGGGATCCATCCCTTCGCCTGGACGATGGGGAACATCGAGCGGATGCGGGGGCAGCTCAAGAGCATGGGTGCTATCTACGACTGGCAGCGTGAGGTAATCACCTGCCTCCCCGATTACTATAAATGGACCCAGTGGTTCTTCCTGAAGCTCTATAAGGCGGGCCTCGCCTATCGGGGAAAGGCCCCGGTGAACTGGTGCCCCAAGTGCCAGACGGTGCTCGCCAATGAGCAGGTGGTGGGCGAGGGGCTTTGTGAACGCTGCGGGACGCCGGTCACCAGAAAAGACCTGGAGCAGTGGTTCTTCCGCATCACCAAATACGCCGAGAAGCTCCTCGACTTCAGCCATATCCAGTGGCCGGAGCGGATAAAGGCGATGCAGAAAAACTGGATCGGAAAGAGCGAGGGGGTGGAGATCGCCTTCGGCCTTGAGGAAGGGATGGAGGTTGGGAGTCCGAAAAAAGAGTTTCGCGTGTTCACCACCCGTCCGGACACCATCTACGGGGTGACCTTCGTCGTCCTCGCCCCGGAGCATCCCCTGGTTGAACGGCTTACCACGGCGGAGCATAAAGACGAGGTGGCGCGCTATATTGAGAGGGCACGGCGCCAATCGGAGATCGAGCGAACCGCCACGGAGCGGGAGAAGAGCGGCGTCTTCATCGGCTCCTATGCGATAAATAAGCTGAACGGGGAGCGGGTGCCCATCTGGATCGCCGACTACGTGCTGATGAGCTATGGCACTGGGGCGGTGATGGCGGTCCCCGCCCATGATGAGCGCGACTTCGAGTTCGCCAAACGCTTCGGCCTTCCGATAAAGGTGGTCATCGCCCCGCCAGATTGGTCTGGCGAGGAGCTGGCGGAGGCCTACATCGAGCCGGGCACTATGGTCAATTCAGGCCCCTTCGATGGCCTGCCCAGCGAGCAGGGGATGGCGGCGATCGCTAACTTCATCGGGGAAAAGGGCTATGGGGGGCGGGAGATAACCTACCGCCTTCGCGACTGGCTCATCTCCCGACAGCGCTACTGGGGCGCTCCCATCCCCATCGTTTATTGCGATCGGTGCGGGCTCGTCCCGGTGCCCGAGGAGGAGCTGCCGGTGCTCCTACCGGAGGATGCTGAGTTCAGACCTACAGGGGAGTCGCCCCTCAAATACTGCGAGTCCTTTGTGAACACCACCTGTCCCAATTGCAGCGCCCCGGCGCGGCGGGAGACCGATACAATGGACACCTTCATGTGCTCCTCCTGGTATTTCCTGCGCTACTCAAGCCCGGACTATAGAGATGCCCCCTGCGATGTCGCGAAGCTGAGATACTGGCTTCCCGTGGATCAATACACCGGCGGGGCAGAGCACGCTACCATGCATCTCCTTTACGCTCGCTTCTTCATCAAGGCGCTTCGCGACCTGGGAATTGTGGATTTCGATGAGCCCTTTATCCGGCTTTTTAATCAAGGGGTTATTGTCATTGAAAGGCAGAAGATGAGCAAGTCGCGGGGCAGGGTGATCACCCCCGATGAATATGCCGCTGAGCTGGGCGCCGATGCGGTGCGTGCCTATCTCATGTTCGTCGGTCCCTGGGATCAGGGGGGGGAATGGGACGACAGGGGAATCAAGGGGATCGCTCGCTGGCTGAATCGAATCTGGTCTCTCGTCATGGGGGCTTATGCTAAAGACGAGCCGAAAGCAACTGAAACGAAAAATTTGAGGCATATTACCCATAAGACCATTAAGCGGGTGAGCGAGGATCTGGAGAAGTTCAGATTCAACACCATGATCGCCGCCCTGATGGAGTTCACCAACTATCTGGGCAAGGTGCGTGAGGAGAGATCCGTCGCTTCAGCCGCTTTCAAGGAGGCCATCGATACCCTCATGCTGCTCCTTGCCCCGACCGCTCCCCATCTTGCGGAGGAGCTTTGGACAAGGACCGGCCACCCCTATAGCATCCACAACCAGCCCTTCCCTGAATGGGACGAGGGGCTTGCCGCTGAGGAGGAGTTCACCCTGGTGATTCAGGTAAATGGCAGGCTCCGCGATCGGGTTACGGTGCCCGTCGCCATCACCGAGGAGGAAGCTCGTGAGCTAGCGCTCAGCCGGGAGCGGATAAAAGCATACCTTAAGGACGGGGAGGTCGCCAGGATAATATATGTTCCGCGCAGGCTGGTGAATATTGTAATGAGTTGAGCTTATCCCTTAATTAGTGTATACTACTGCTAATTTCCTGGGGGTGCGTTATGAAATTGTCATGTCTTCAAGAGAATCTGACTAAGGGCTTGAGCATTGTGGGGAGAGCGGTGGCCACCAGAACTACCCTGCCGATCACCAACAACGTTCTTTTAGCCACGGAAAAGTCCCGCCTCAAGCTGGCGGCCACCAATCTGGAGATCGCCATCAGTTGCTGGCTGGGAGCCAAGGTGGCGGAGGAAGGTGCGATCACCATCCCCGCGCGACTGCTCACCGACTTTGTCAACTCCTTGCCCAGTGACAAGATTGAGATGAACCTTTCGCCAAAGACCAACACCCTAGAGCTCAAGTGTACCCGCTTTGAGGGACGCATCAACGGAGTGGATGCTGATGAGTTCCCCCCGATCCCATCGATCGGGGATGGAGTGATGACAAGGATCGATCCTGAGGCCCTTCGGTTGGCGATCGCCCAGGTGGTTTTTGCCGCCGCTACCGAGGAGACACGGCCGGTGCTCACCGGCGTTCACAGCGAGTTCGATGGCAACACCCTGACTCTGGCCGCTGCGGATGGCTTCAGGCTTGCAGTGCATAAAGCACCCCTTGCCGAACCTGTAGCAGAGAGAACCGAGGTGATCATCCCGGCGCGTGCCCTTATCGAGCTTCAGCGCCTCCTCACAGATCAGGAGGAGCCTGTTGAGCTAACTATCAACCCGAATAAGAGCCAGGTGCTCTTTCGCCTAAAGGATGTGGAGATCGTGTCGCAACTGATCCAGGGGACCTTCCCCAATTATAATCAGCTCATCCCGCAGAGTTATACTACCCGCGCCGAGGTGAGCCTCGCCGAGTTCACCAAGGCAACGAGAACCGCCGCCATCTTCGCTCGCGAGGGCAGTGCCATTGTGCGCCTCCAGATAACCCCTGGCGAGGAGCTAACACCGGGCAAGATCGTGCTCTCCGCGCGCGCTGAGGAGGTAGGGGACAACGTTGGCGAGGTCGATGCCACCATGGAGGGGGAGGAGGCGAAGATCGCCTTCAACAGCAAGTATCTCTCCGATGTTTTAGGTGTGCTTCACGAGGAGCGTGTCGTCCTGGAGATCTCCGGCCCCTCAAGCCCAGGGGTGATCCGACCGGTGGGCGTGGAGAACTACATCCATGTAGTGATGCCCATGTTTGTGCAGTGGTGATTTCGCCTTTTTCGCCCTCTTCGCTCGTTGAAAATGGGGCTTGCGTGACGCTACAGACTATCGGTCAAGTGGCTGCCCTTTTCGCCTATTGGGTGGCCTCTTATTTTGAAGGCGGCTCTCCAGGATGGGCAGATTAAGTATGTCCTCCCTACCATCGATCCCCTTGCTCTCTCTGGAGATGCCTAGCCACTCCAGAACCCCCTCAGCCATCAGGTCGGCGACCTCATCCTTCCACACTCGACGAGTAACAATGAATTGGGTCAAACCTTATCGTGATATCGTAATTACATTCTGCACGCACACTCGTTCGACTATGCCACCATCTCAACTTCTAGCGGCGGTGAATAGCAATAGGGTAAGCCAAGAAACAAGATACCACTATGTTAATATGGCCACCAGCTCGGGAGGTCTCCTCCCCACATCACGGTAACATCCTCGTCGTCAAGGTTAACGATGATCCCACGATACTCGTCACTCGCCATGTCCTCTTGTAATGGCAACCACGCTACCCTTCTGGTATCTGCCCCTAAGTTGGGGTGGGAGTTGTCAGGTTCCCCCAATGTAAGTCCGTGACTCAGAATTTCCTGAACATTGGGGTCAGCCTCGGCTATTGCGATGGCTTCCGCCTTCTCATCTTCGGTCAGTTCCGGTCGAAAGGTTGGTTCAGATGGGTGGAGGGTAGTGGCTATTGCATGGATAGCCATCACTTTCATATTCTCAGTGTTAACCACCACTGTGACAAAGGTGTCATTAAAGGTGTCCTTTATGCTACATTTCACATGTGCAATTTCAGCTATAAGCACGACTTCGGTTTCTATCTCCCCTTCACCCAGTATTGCCTGAACCTGCGGATTATTTCGAGCTGCATCAGCAGCCAGAGCTATATTATTACCTTCCCAAGGATGCATTACTACCAAGCCGACTCCAACGATAATGATTACAGCCAGTAAGCTGACAAGCACCGGTTGCCAGATAGGTCTTTCCATAATGGCTACAGCTAGTGAGCTGATACGCACCGGCCGCCAGACAGGTATTTCCCTCATCATGCCCTTTTTCTCAGCTTTGATTGGTTTTGCTTGTGATGGACGACTTTTAGCGCCAGAAGCACTCAAACGCTCCCTTATTGGTGAGCTGACATCTGCCCACCAGGTGTCGCCATGGAGCGACTGAATCAAACCTGGAACATCGCTTAGCCGAGCCAGCTCCTGACGGCACTTTTCACAGGAAGCCAGATGAGTCTCCACCATCTCTTGCTCCTCGGAGCTGAGCTCACCACTATCATAAAGGGCGAGCATCCATCGTATTTTTTTACACTTCACTTCACTCACCTCCTCTCTCTAACCTTTAGTAGGCATCCCGAAACATTTCCCTCGCCCGGGCGAGGCGTTTTTTCGCTGCGTCAAGAGAAATGTTCAGCATTGTCGCTATCTCTTGACAGTTAAAGCCCTGGTCATCATGGAGTAGCAGAACAGACCGATACTTACCAGGTAGCTTGTCCAGAGCACTACGAACCAGCTCTCTTTGAGCCAAGCTATCTTCAATATTGTTTGTCTCCCCAGGAATAGTTGTCTCCTCCGCCCAGGGGACCCAGGAGATAAGCTTGCGTCGGCGCAGCACTTGGATGGCATTATTGGTAGCAATGCGATACAGCCAAGACTTGAGATTGAGCTCGCCCTCAGTTTTAGGCATCGCCTGATAGGCTTCGAGAAAAGTATCCTGGGTCAAATCGCGTGCCAACTCCTTATCCTTAACCATGTTATACAAATATCGGGACAGTGGTATCTGATACTGGAGGACGACATCTTCCCAAGCTTTGCTATCACCACATCTCAGGAGCTCTATGGTCTGTTCTCTCTCCATTACCAAGACCGCCATCCTTACCCCTCCCATTATATATAGCGAAGCAGAGGCTGAAAAGGGGACAGAATTTGCAACTCTATAGAAGAGGCAGACGCGAAGGACTGCAGAAAGAGAAGAAAGCGCCCCGACACATCAAGGCGCTTCCCTCTTTGAGGAGCAGCTTTAGGATTGCCACTTCTAACAGCTAGACAATGCGATTAGCTAGCTAACGTAGATTAGCGTGGCATCACTATAATCGCCTGCCTTTCCCAGCATGATATAGGTTCCCGGGGCAACTTGTTCACCAAGCTCATTGGTTTGATCCCAGGTGAAGGAATGAAGACCCTCGCCAGGTTCCCATTCAAATGCCAGGAAAAGGCCATTGCCAGCTACCAGATTGCCTTCCAGGTCGTATACTGAATAGATTACACCGCCACCGGTTATGGTTTCAGGGCTGATGTTGCTAATCTCTATAGCGACCTCTTCGCCCGGCTCATACCACAGCTGTTCAGTGGTGGTTTTGAGTGTTTGGCTTTCCATTTCCGGATCAGGCAGATACGGTTCACCAACAGCCTTGTAGGTCACCTCGATCACTTCTTTATTCTCAAGGTCTACCTTGACGCATGCAACCCCACCTGCTATATCCTTTGCACATATCACCAATGCTTGATCACCTTTTACCTCTACCGCTAACACCTGTACTTTTCCACCGCCAAGGGCGTCCTGAACCTCTGGGCTGTTTTTAGCGAGCTCTGCTGCTAGTGCCTCGCCTGATGTGCTGGTAAGCAATACTATCCCCGAAGTCAACCCAGTAATTAGCCCCACCGCCAACACACTGACCACAACTATCTTCCAGTGTGAGACTAGCGCTCTTGTCATGTTTCTCACCTCCTTTCATTTTAGATTTTACCAGGCTTAAAGTGGCACCCCTTGGTTGCTCTTCTTTTATGTCTTCAACAGTTCATGGTCCGTCCTTTCTTGCCCATCTACTATATATAGCGAAGCAGAGGGCAAAAAGGGGACAAGACTAGCCGAAATTCGTTAGCTTTCGGAATTGTGCTTTGCCACTAGCACATCTCGTTTCTACCTCCAAGGTTTACTCTTATCTTTATCTTGTAATCAGGAGGATGGCTGGTTTTGGCAAAGAAAAAGGTTGACTATCGAGTCAACCTTTTTACCGATGCAGTAATCATACCAAAGTATGACTAAAGGCGATGGCAGGACTAAAGACGTATTGGACAGACTATAAGGGCGTTAGCACAACCTCCCGTACTAATCTTGCAACCACTTCATGAACACATACCCCTTCCCCATGTAATCTACCTCAATGCTGCCTTCGCCACAAAAAGCATACTAGTCACTTTGTGACGGGCATACACTATAGCCCTGGCTGCGACCTCGCCCAATTTATAAATTTGAGCCCCCGCGAGGTCAACTAGCAAGCGGAGGCTGTGATATAATACAGCCTGCGAATATGCCTCTACTACTCAAGCAACGGGGTCAACCAGGAGCTCCTTGACCAAAGACCTTAACGGCTCATGCTCCGATATGAAATCCGCCAGCGGCGGACTACATTGTCGAGCGCCGCAAATGATACCAATCCCGTAACCAGCGCCCGAAGGCGCCGCCCAATGTGCTTAGCCCCAATGTAATGGCAATAGTAATGAGATGGAACAGTGGACCCCAAGCGAAGAAGCCAGACCCGGAGATGGCTAAGCTATAGATTATGAAAATTATAAAAGGGATAATAACCAAGAGGCCTGCTAGTAGTCCATGCTGCGCCCCCCTGACCCCGGCCATGGCCCCGGCGACAGCTCCGCCAGCAAAAATGGAAAGGAATCCCGTGATTTGCACCAACGCTGCGAAGGCTCCAGTGGTTTTGTCTGTAACCATAACTCCCACTAAGTAGCCGAGAAGAAAAATTAAGGCCACACTAATAACCCAGCCGACCAAGATTGGCAGCAACTTCAACCTTGGCTTTGCCTTCGCCGGGGTTGGTGGCACAGCTTGAGGCACCCTATGTATTTCGGCCCCGCACTGGCTACAATGTGT
>JAUWZB010000126.1 GCA_030615555.1 Dehalococcoidales bacterium | reverse complement strand
AGGCCAGCAGATCATCGGCGCATTTACCGCTTCCTCTACGGTTATCTCCCTCTTCAAATGGGACTTGGGGTTTCGGTATCCATAATAATGGCTTTTTACCGAGATCTCCGCCAGCACCCTTTTCCCTTCTTCTGGGGAGAGACCGAATTTGAAAAAATAAGCCGTAGCTGCCATCGCATATCTTCCCGGAGGGGTGCTCAGGGCTCCGTATAACGGCTCCCACTTTCCGGGATACATCTCGCCCAGCCCGCCGTAACCGGTGTCCTTAAGCTTCTCCACCCCTATAGCCAGTACGCAATCGTAGCACTTGGAGGCGATGCCGAAGGCGGCCGCCCTTAAGGCCTCCTGGCCGGCGCAACAGAGGTTCTCCACCCGGGTAAACGGGATGTACTGCGTTTGCAGGGCTGATGAGGCGATGATCGCACTGGGGGGACCCATCGGCACCTGCTGTGAGCCACGACCGGTGCCTACCCATCCTGCCTGAATGTCTTTAATCTCGATCCCGGCATCATCAAGGGCCTCAGTAGCAGCTTCCTTTATCAGGTCCTCCACGTCGGCATCCCAACGCTCCCCGAACTGGGTGCATCCCATCCCTACGATTGCGACTTTATCCTTTATGCTCTCTCTCATTCACGTGCTCCTTTTTTCGCTCTTTACCGCTGTCTCCAGGTTTTAATATGTTTGCTCTTCATTATATTCTGTATTTTCCCTGGGATACCTTTGTAGTTATCCTCTCGCCGGCCGGCATTTCCAGAAGTAGTTGTGTATTCCCAGGGCATCATGGATTCGACGGAAAGTGAGTTCCATGGTCATCCCGATCTCAATCTTATCCGGGTCTCGATCTGTCATCTGGCTGAAGAACCTCCCTCCGCCGTCGAAATTAACCGCAGCCAGGACATTCGGCGGATCGAGGGCCCGCGATCGAACATCCATGCTATAGGTCACCAGTTTCCCTTGCTTTTCCGATAGGGGCACCTCTTCGAAGTATTTCTCATCGGCCTGGCAATAGATGCAAACGTTTGGTGGCGGGACCATGATCCGGCCACACTTAGTGCATTTAACCCCGTAGAATCTGAAATAGAAGTTGCGGCGCCGCCATACCTCCGGTAGCGCCATTCTCCGTTCCATGAATAGGTCATGCTCCCACTCCATGAGGTCGCGGAACCTCATATACTTACCATAGTTCGCCAGTTGTATCTTGAATGCTAAGTAACCTTTGATCCCCCTGCGGTCTTTTAGCTTCCCGATCTCCTCGGTAACGCGTAGTGCGTGAGCGTCAGCTCCGTCGCCGTAATTAACAACTAGTATTCTATCTCCGGCTTTAGCCTCTTCCAGAGCGCTTACCAGGACCATCGGGACCAGGGCAGTCCCGGTGTGGCCCACCGTGTCGAATAGCAGGCCCTGAACTTGTTCTTTGGGGTCCAGGCCCAGGCTCTTTACGATAGTCCCTTGCATCCTCCTATCCGGGGAATAGATAACTGCTTTGGAAAAATCCTTGGCGGCAAGATTTTGCTCCCTGAGCAAAGCGGCGACCGCTTTTTCAACATAAGGCACATAGCTTTCCTCACGAATAAAGCGGTCTTCCCAGGAGCGTATTATCTTGTCGTATTCCAGCCTCCAGTAGTCCACGAACTCGCTGGTGATGCAGGTGCTGCCCTCGATCTCCACGGCGGCCCCTTCATTCCCGATGAGGAAAGCGGCGGCGCCGTCCCCGAAGAGGGACTCGAAAGCGGTATCCGGCGGCCCGAGTCGGGTATCGGCCGCGATCACCAGAACCTGCTTGGCGGAGCCAGCTTTAACCGCATCCAGGGCCATCATTATGGCGATGGTCGCCGACCTTATGGAATTGGTGAGGTCTACGGTGACAATGTCCTCCTTAAGGTCGCACGCCGCGGCCATGATGCTGGCCGATTGCTTTTCCTTGTAAGGAGGGGTAGTAGTGGCGAAATATAAGGCGTCGATAGAATCCTTCTCAACGCCTTTGATACAATCTCTAGCCGCCTCCACACCCATCGTCAAACTATCTTCATCGGCATTGGCTACCGCTTTCTCTCCCTTTCCTGTCCCCCCCCAAACTCCACTGATGGTCTCCCTGCTCAGTCGATAAATGGGAATATAAGCGCCGTAAGAGGTTATTCCTGCCATCCAATTCCTCCTTCCTGATGTGCCCATCTTAACACATTATCGGGCTGCCTAGCAACGCCAGATCGCTCGAGAACGAAGCATTAGCGTGGTGTGGCGCTTCTTTTATAATACGCCACGACCTTCTTTAAGGCTTTCGCTCCCCTCTCGAAGCTGGGGAAGCTGGGGATACCCCTCGCCACCAATCTCTCTCTCGCCGTGATAGCCTCTATCTCCGCATGGGCGGAGATAAGGATGGTGAGCAATGGTTTAGGAGACCTTTCTTTATAAAGGGCGACAGCATCGCTCAGATCGTCGAAGAAGTTGGGGATGTGCCAGGAGAGGCGTGTCAGGAAAACTACCGGGAGTTCCAGAACTACCGCGTTAATCCGCTCATCTTCATTGAGGATATCGAGGCACCTTATAATGCGATCTAGATGGGTGAGATTGAGGCTGATATCGAGGGGATTTCGGTAGCTTGAGCCGATGGTATTGAAGAAGGAGGCAAACTCCCGGTAGGACCGCTCGGTGAGCGGGGGGATCTCAAACCCCGCCTTGGCGAAGGCATCGGCGATCACCACAGATTGCCCCCCGGTCATGGCGGCCAGCCCCACCCTGTTCCCGGTGGTCGGCTTGGCGTAAAGTAATGCCTTTATCGTGTCCACCATTTCATCGAGG
>JAUWZB010000034.1 GCA_030615555.1 Dehalococcoidales bacterium | reverse complement strand
TTACAGTCCCTGTGCACATAGAGCAGTGATTGCAAATCCATACTTCTTGTTTGTATTCTTCAAGTCTCATTCTTCTTCCTCTAGGCCAAGCCCCAGGACCCCTGGATTCATTATATTGTTCGGATCTAGGGCTTTCTTAATCGCCTTCATGAACGAAATATATTCTGGTTTGAATCGTTTCATTAAAAATTGACTCTCTTTTCCAATTCGGTAAAGTGCTGCTACACCAGTATCCATGTAGGACTCCACTATGGCACAATACAAGTCTTGAGCTTTTTTTTGCTTTTCAGGGTCACTGAAGTCAGCGGGCGTCATTGCAAATGTATTGGAGACCCCGCCTCTGCCAAGAAGTTGAGCGAAAAGGAAGAAGTGCTCTGCCCCTATTAACGGTATAGCGCCGCTTAACGCGTCTTCGTCTTTTTGCATGATTTCCAATGCACTCCCCACCACTCTCTGCCATTGAAGAAGAGCGGCTATCGAACAGGTGTCGCTGCCATTTGGCCCCATGACTTTGCCAAATGTTCCTCCTCCCATCCACCCTGTCTGATTAATTATGGATATACCCAAAGCGCGACACAATCCTTCCACTGGTATAGCTGTACCATTGAATTCTTTTGCCATTTTATCTATGGCCTTTTTTTGTGCTTTGAATATGTCTTTGTCATAAGCCTCTGTCGCAAAAATAGCAAGATCTCTCTCCCCCACAAGCGGGGCAAGTATTCTTTTTAGAGAATCAGGAAGGGTGAAAAAAGCAATCCCCCATAAATCAGTGACATAACCGTACCATTCCAGCTTGAATACAAATTTAAGCTCGGAATCTGTATCTGGGAAGGAGTAGGCAAGGGTATCAGAGAACTCAGGGATTGGATATGTTCTAAGAGTGAACTCTGTGATTACCCCAAAGGCTCCGCCAGCTCCTAAGAATATGCCAACTAGATCTGGACCGTTGCAATATCTATAATACCAATCCTTTACCTTGGTATTGGCTAAAGAGCCGGTCTCTATAATATCCCCGTTTGGTAGAACTACCTGCAGGTTTAGAATATTCTCATTAAGCCACCCATACTTCGGGTTGTTAATCGAGAAGCAGTTCCCACCAATACCCCCTCCCAGGGTAGCTCCAAGGAAACCATGGGGCCCCTGACAGCCAGCAGTAACCCCCTTTTTAGAAAGCTCATGATGGAGTTCCCCCCACCTTATTCCGGGCTGAACTCTCACCGCGTTTAATCCTTCTTGAAAATCCAGGACACGATTCATATCTGTCATATCGAGGATTATGCCACCCGTTTTTTTGAGAGGAGTCGCGGCGCCGGTCATGTCCGAGCCTCCTCCTCTGGCTATTACAGGAATTTTATGCTTGTTTGCCAGTTTAACAATTTTCGAAACTTCGTCGGCAGAGTGAGGTTTGACCACGATATCCGGGGGGCCATATTTATCAGATAAGGGATGAAAGAAGGTACCGGCAAAATCCTCTATTGCGTAGGTCCATCTGATAACATCATCTGCCCGTACATACTTTTCTCCGACTATTCCTTCCAGATCCTTTGCCATTTTTTCCCTGGCAACCGCTTCCATTTTATTACCCCCTACTAAAGAGAATCTATTAAGAGAGCGCTGTGAAAGGCTACCTTTTACTCTCCCCTCTGAGGAAGTGATCTAATTTTTCTATATTAGTCAGCCTCGCCCTGAAGTCAAGACCACCAGGGGCAGTCATAGCCTGTGGGCGCTTCTAACGTTTCAATCTTACCCGATAGCAGATGAGAGTGCAAGCTTCCCTGCACCGGACTGCGCCTGATAGATGGAGCCGTTGAGGATGGTGCTAAAATCGCCGTAACGATATAGCCAATATTTCGTAAGGGCTACTGAGGGCATGTTTATATCTTCGCCGCCAACCTTGCCGCCTCATAGGTTGCAGAAGCGGCATCACGTGGCTCCACGCAGTCGCCAATGGTATAGAGCTCCGAGACCACGCCTTTCAGCTCCTGAGCCAGCTTATTATCCGACTGCGCGCCCACTGCCAGGATGACCGTGTCCGCCGGGAGGAAAAAAACTTCCGCTCCCCAACCAATAATCACGCTGCTCTCGGTAATCTCCAGCGCAGGTGTATGCATGTAGAGAGGGATGCGTAGCTCAATGAGCCGCCTTACCAAGGTCCGGTAGGTCATCCTCTCAAGCGTGTACCCATTCTCTCCGAGCCCCGCCTGAGTGACCAGGCTCACCTCTTTTCCTTGCTCCGCTAGCCAGATAGCCACTTCCATGCCGATGAATCGCCCCCCGATCACCACCACCTTGCCTTTCGACTCCACCTTACCCATAATCACATCATTTGCCTGAATCACGTGGCGGCCTATAGCCCCGGGGACGTTCAATCCCCGAGGCACCGCTCCGGTAGCCACGACCACCGCATCAGGTTTCATTTCCAGCACCCGCTCTTTGGTAACCTCGGTGCCCAGGGTAACGGAGACCCCGGACTTATCCAGGGAACGCCTTAAGTAGTCGGTGAACGCCGCATAGTCTTTTTTCCCCGGCGTGGCCGCGGCGATATTCCACTGCCCTCCCAGCTCGTTGCTTCTCTCATAGAGGGACACCGGGTGTCCCCGCCCCGCCATGAGCACCGCCGCCTGCATGCCAGCAATCCCGCCACCAGCCACTATCACCTTTTTCGGCGACTCCGCTGGCGGGAAAGGATACTTACCTTCCCGATACAGGGAGGGGTTTACCGAGCAGGGGCCCTGTCCGGGCTCGGTTCTGATACAGTTATTGCAATATACGCACCAGCAGATGTCTTCCAGGCGACCCTCCCGGAGCTTGTTGGGTAGCTCAGGGTCGGCGAGAAGGGGGCGACCCATGCCGATGAAGTCCACCTTACCACCCCTGATAATCTGCTCTGCCAGTTCCGGACTTATCTTACCCGCGGTGATCACCGGCACCCCGACTGCCTGCTTCACCTTCTTTGCCAGGGTCACCATCGGACCTTCAGGGTAGGCATAGCATGGGATGCTCAATGAAGTCCAAAACTCGAGCCCCGAGGAGATGCTGATCGCATCGGCGCCTGCCGCCTCCAGGATAGCCGCCTGGCGCGCTACTTCATCAATGGTAATGCCGCCTTCAATGTCGTCGCTACCATTGAGTTTTACCACTACCGGAAATTCTTCGCCCGCCTTCTCCTTAATCCGCTCCACAATCCTGCGGGCAAAACGGGCCCTGTTCTCCACACTGCCCCCATACTGGTCTGTCCGGCGATTGGTAACCGGGGACAGGAAGGTGCTTACCAGACAACCATGGCAGGCATGCAGCTCCACGGCATCGGCACCCGCCTCTTTAGCCCGGCGCGCCGCCTCGGCGAAGTCCTCTATATACCGCTCAATATCCGCTTCCCCCATCTCCTCATAAGGCTTATCACCTGTCAGCCAGGACGTTATTGACGGTACCTTTATCGACATACCTTCAGGAATGAAGCCTCCGAATATGATTAACAGGCCATAATGCATCAATTGGATGGAAACCTTCACCCCCTGCTCATGGATGACATCGACAAGACTTCTCAAGCCGGGAGTGAATTTATCGTCATATAGCGCCCAGGTGAAAGGGGGGGTCCCGTCGGCGCTCACCGAGGCACATTGGGTAGTTATGAGCCCGATACCACCCCGCGCCCTCGCCCGATAGTAATCAAACATCCTTTCTATGGGATTGCCCTCGCTGTCAACCAAGACAGTGCCCATGGCATTCATAATAAGCCTGTTTTTCAGGCGCAGTTTGCCTATATTACCCGGCTGGAATAATGCGGAAAATCCTTTCACAGGCCCCCCTTGTATTAGTACGTGGTAGCCAACACCAATCCCGAATCTTATCACCGAGCAGATGAAAATACAAGCATCACTTGAGCCTTGGGTTGATAGTTAACGCGACGTGGGTTACAATGCAATCCCTCCAGGAGAAAAATCGCTGAAGCCAGTCGCATTATTGAGCGAAAAAGTGAAAAAGGGAGGCCAGGCGATGGATGTCAACCCTCGATTCAAGAAGTTATTCGAGCCCGGTCGCATCGGGCAGATGGCGCTCAAGAACCGAATTGTGATGGCCGCAACGGGGACAAGTCTTGAACGGGAGGACGGCTTTGTCGATGACCGAATAAAGGATTACTATGAAGAGCGGGCGAAGGGTGGTGTGGGGCTCATCGTTATGGGGATCGGCGCCATTGATCACCCCAGAGGAAGGGTTCTGCCTGGCCAGCTAGGCCTCTCCGATGACAAATTTATCCCCGGCTTAACGGAGATGGCTGAAGCCATTCACCGCCATGGCGCTAAGGTCGCCATCCAGCTGCAGCGTGGCGGCAAGCTTAGCACGGAAGACATGGCCGCAGGTGTCCAACCACTAGGCCCGTCCGTAGGTTCGGTACCGATGAGCGAGGTAATGCAGGACATGGCGACGACGGAGATTCCCCGGCTCATGGTGCGCTTCGCTAAAATGCCCGCCAAGATGGAGACTATAGCGCTAACGGTAGAGCAGATCCAGGAGATCGTGGAGAAGTTTGCTGAGGCAGCAGAGCGTGTCAAGAAAGCCGGGATTGACGGGGTGGAGATACACGCCGGCCACGGATATCTCCTCAGCGAGTTCCTCTCCCGTTCCTGCAATAAACGTCAAGATGAGTATGGAGGAGACCTGAAAGGCAGGGCCAGGATAGTGCTGGAAATCATCAAGGCGGTCAGGGAGAAAGTAGGGATGGAATATCCCGTGTGGTGCCGGATCGATGGGCGGGAATTCGAGATTGAGGACGGCATTACCATTGAGGACGGCAAAGAACTGGCGCGCCTGCTCGAGGAGGCTGGGGTCGATGCGATCAACGTCACCGGTTATGCTGGCCCGGTTGGTGGTTTTTATGACGCCCCGCTAGTTTACCCGCCAGGCAACCTGGTGTCCTTAGCAGAAGGAATTAAGAAGGTGGTCAAGATCCCGGTGATCGCCGTGGGCCGGATCAGTGCTGAGCTTGGTGAAGAGGTCCTGCGCCAGGGCAAGGCAGACCTCATTGCCATGGCCCGGGCACTTGTTGCCGACCCCGAATTCCCCAACAAGATTGCCTCCGGGAAAATGGAAGATATCAGGCCGTGTATCTACTGCTACAACTGCGTCGCCCAGGCTTTCTGGGGTGAACCCGTGTACTGCTCGGTGAATGCGGCCGCCGGTAAGGAGGCTGAGTTCAGGATCGAGCCTGTGGAGCGGGCGAAGAAGGTGATGGTGGTCGGTGGAGGCCCCGCTGGCATGGAGGCCGCCAGGGTGGCGACGTTGCGAGGGCACGAGGTAATGCTTTATGAGAAGGGGCGCCGGCTGGGTGGCTCCTTGGTTTTTGCCGCCATCGTCCAGAGTGACAATGAGGGCTTTCTCAACTACCTGATAACCCAAATGAGGAAGCTGCCGATAAAGGTCAAGCTTGGTGAAGAGGTTACCCCGGCACTGATCGAGGACATCAAGCCGGATGTGGTCATCCTGGCCCTGGGAGGGAACCTCGTAACTCCTCAAATCCCAGGGGCTGATCGGCACAATGTCATCAGCGGAAAGGATCTCCGACAGATGATGAGCGACCGCCTCAAACGCTTCTTAAAGCCGGCATCCGTAAGACGGCTGACAAAATATTGGATGCCCCTGGGGAAAAGGGTCACCATTGTCGGTGGTGACATAGTTGGCTGTGAACTGGCGGAGTTTTTGACGGAGAGAGGCCGAAAGGTGACCATCCTGGAAAGTGAAACAGATATGAACACTGAGATGTCAATACCAAGAAGGTGGAACGTGATGCGTTGGCTTCGCCAGAACGGGGTCACCATGCTCAAGGGGGTAAATTACGAGGAGATAACCTCCAAAGGGGTGATCATCACCAATAGTGATGGAGAGAAGCAAACCATCGAAGCGGATACGGTAGTTCTGGCGGGGAGCGTGGAACCTAACGTCGCGCTCTCGCAGGCGATAGAAGGCAAGGTTCCCCAAATCTGTCTTGTTGGTGACTGCACCGAACTGCGCCTGATAAACGGAGCCGTTGAAGATGGCGCCCGTATCGCCTTAACGATATAACTATCTCCTCAGGCAAGCGCTGCCGTGTCCTATATCTTCTCCGCCACCCTGGCCGCATCATAGGTTGCAGATGCACCATCGCGGGGCGACACGCAGTCGCCGATGGTATAGACCTCCGGGACTAAATCCTTCAACTCCTGCGCCAGCTTATTATCCGACTGCACGCCCACTGCCAGGATCACCGTGTCAGCCGGTAGAGAGAAGACTTCCTCTCCCCAACCGGTAACCACACTGCTTTCGGTAATCTCCAGCACTGCGGTATTCACGTATAGAGGGATGCCTAGCTCAATGAGTCGCCTCACCAGGGTCTTGAAGGTGAAAGTTTCCAGCTTGTTCCCGTTCTCGCCAAGCCTATTCAGAGTTACTATGCTCACCTCTTTTCCCTGCTCCGCCAGCCATATAGCCACTTCTATGCCGATGAGGCGTCCCCCGATCACCACCACCCTACCTTTCGCCTCCACCTGACCCATTATCACGTCATTTGCCTGAACCACGTGGTGACCTGTAGCCCCGGGCACATTCAATCCCTGGGGCACGGCTCCGGTAGCTACGACCACGGCATCGGGCTTCATCTGGAGCACCTGCTCTTTGGTGACCTCGGTGCCCATGGTAACTGGAACCCCGGATTTATCCAGGGAACGCTTTAAGTAATCGGTGAACACGGCATAACCTTCCTTCCTCGGCTGGGCCGCGGCGATGTTCCATTGTCCTCCAAGCTCGTTGCTCTTCTCGTAAAGAGACACGTCGTGTCCCCGCTGAGCAATGAGCGCCGCTGCCTGCATGCCGGCAAGCCCGCCACCCACCACCATAACCTTTTTCGGCGATTCCGCCGGCGGGGGGGAAGGAATGCTCTCCCGATACAGGAAGGGGTTTACCGTGCAGGTTAGCGGCAGCGCGAGTCTAACACAATTATTGCAATATATGCACTGGCGGATGTCTTCCAAGCGACCCTCGCGGAGCTTGTTGGGTAGCTCCGGGTCGGCGAGCAGGGGACGGCCCATGGCGATAAAGTCCGCCTTGCCATCCTTGATTATCTGCTCTGCCAGTTCCGGACCTATCTTGCCCACGGCGATCACCGGCACCCCAACCGCCCCTTTCATCTTCTCTACCAGGGGCACCATCGGACCTTCACGATAGGCATAGCAGGGTATGTTTAAGCCAGACAGATACTCAAGCCCGGCGGAGACGCTGATGGCATCGGCACCTGCCTCCTCCATAATAGCCGCCTGGCGCATCGCTTCATCGATAGTGATTCCACCTTCCACATCGTCGCTGGCACTGATTCTCACTATTACCGGAAATTCCTGACCCACCTTCTCCTTAATCCGCTCCATAATCCGGCGGGGAAAGCGGATCCGGTTCTCCGCATTGCCCCCGTAGTGGTCTGTGCGCAGATTGGTAACCGGGGACATGAAAGCGCCTATCAGGCAGCCGTGACAGGCATGTAGCTCCACGGCATCGGCACCCGCCTCTTTGGCCCGGCGCGCCGCCTCGGCGAAAGCCTCCACATAGCCGTCGATATCATCCTCGCTAACTTCAACGTAGGGCATCTCAGCAGGCATCCAAGGTGTTATTGACGGCACCTTTACAGTCACGCCTGGCGCAAGTAAGCCTCCGGCTATGATTAGCAGGCCGGGATGCATCAACTGGACGGAGATCTTCGGCCCCTGCTCGTGGATAACCTGGAAAAGCTCTCTC